>NZ_BBSK01000111.1:0-94752 GCF_001319805.1 Burkholderia sp. E168m22 | reverse complement strand
CCGTAGAGCAAATTAATTCTGTCACTCCAGAATCCCCACGGTTCAAGGCATCTGGCACCTGAGTTGACGACTTTATTGACAGTCTCACCAAAATAATGTCGTCAATTCGCATATGTCCGGATTAAATTTGTCAACTCCCGTCATGGACTTCGAAGCCCGACCGTAAGGCTCTGATCTTATGGACGATTCCCGGCACGCGATGCGGCCGGTTACGACGCCGCGCCCGCGCGGTGCACCCCGGCTGGACGCCTTCAGCCTCAAACTCAATCGCCGACTGACGCTGTTCCAACGCGGCGCGCCTGAACTGTGGCTGCTGATCGAAGCGGATCCGGCGGTCCAATCGTTTTGCGAGCGGCCGGGTTACGCGCAGCTCAGCGGACAGCGCTACCTCGCCGATTTTTGGGTCCGCTATGCCAACCGCGAAGAGTTGGTCATCCTGTCCGATTCGCTAGCGGAAAAGCCGCAACCAGCTGCGCGCCCTGATGACGAACTCAAGGGCATACCCATCCGTTTGGTGACATCAACCGACCTCGCGGCCGCACGCGCCTGGATCGATAATTGGCGGCACATGCTGCCCTGTCTGGTCGCGGCGCGCGGGTTGGTCTCGTCTTCGCTCCTACGCGCAGTCGAAATTTTCGTGACGATACCGCATACCTTGCTCGAGATCGAGCGCGAGTTCTCGGTCGGCGATCCGGCGCTGGTCCGTGCGGCGGTTTTCGGGCTCTTGCATGCAGGGCACGTCGACGCGGTCGACCTGCGTACCGAGCCGCTGTCGTTGCTGACGCGCTTCGCCGCAACCGAGGCGACATGATGGCACGTCGCAAGGCGGAATTTCAAACGCTGGATCCGTCGACCTGGCCGACCGTCGCGTGGACCGAGTTCGATGCTGCCGAACGGGAATCGATCCGGGCGCGTACGACAGCGATCGAGCAGTATGCGCGCGGCGCGCCGATCAAGGAGATCGAGCAGAGCACGGGCGTCAACCGACGACAACTTTATCGCCTGCTCGAGCGCGCACTCACAGCACATCCAGACGGGCGCCTCTGTGGCTTTCGCGCGCTGATCTTGCACTCACGCGTTGCCGATTACGTCCGCTTGAGTCCGGTGAAACTGAACGGCGATCCGGTTCTACCGTTGCGTCAGTGTTCAAGGTCGCCGGATGGGCCGCGCCTGGTCGTGGTTTCTATCACCATTACGACCGGCTCGCGATTCCGGGACACCCCTGGACGAAGGATGCATGGAATCCGACCGTGAAGCTGACTGATTTCATCACGCTCATCTATCGTTGGCTCAACTGCGAGGACTATCTTGGCCAATAGCGACCAGATCGAAATCCCGCTCATGCTGTGGCGTCGGCTGGTGCGCCAGCTCGCTTCACGTAGCCGCGGCCGACGGGAATCCGGAGCGTTTCTCCTCGGTCGGCAGAATGCCCCCAAGCGCCAGGTCGTCGATTTCATTTGCTATGACGATCTGGACCCCAAGGCGCTGAGTCACGGGATCGTCGAGTTCCATCGGACGGGCTTCTCCTCTTTGTGGGAAGTCTGCAACAGGCGCGGGCTGCATGTGCTAGCTGACGTGCATACGCACCCGACGCCGGATGTCCGGCAGAGCTCGGTAGACAAAGCCAACCCGATGATCCCGATCGCCGGGCACGTCGCCTTGATCCTGCCGAGCTTCGGCGACACGTCGTTGTGGTCGCTTTCGAGGGTGGGCATTCACCGCTTTCTCGGGAAGCGCCAGTGGCAGTCTTTCGACGCAGGGAATGCGAATGCCCCCGTGCGTCTCTCCTTGTGGTGATGCAATGATCGAAATATCGGAGCTTCCAGGCAATTTGTCCCGTATCGACAAAATCTGGCTTGACCGTGACGGGACCGCACCGAAAGAATCCCGGATCGCACGTGCGGCTCGCCGATTGCAAATCGTAGTCGGCGCCGACGTTGCAAATTCCCATGCAAAGCAGGTGGCGCTCCTTACGGTGGTAAATCTCGCCGTAAAGTGCTTTGCTGCTCCGGTGCAGGTGATCGCGCCGGACAGCGTATGGGCGGCACGGACACTCGTGCGCGTCAGCTTGCAGTCGACGCTGGGGAACGCGCTGGAGGAACTCGGTGGGCAGCGTCACCTTGAAGGCGTCGATCCCGACCGGGTTCACATCCTGCTGGGTGATGCGAACCCGCGAAGGCTTTCCCTACGCATTACCTTTGATGGCTGGAAAGTGAGTGTCGGGCCTGCGGCGCAGGTCGCGCGGCTTCCTGAGCGTCCATGGTGTGCGCTGGCACCGCTTGCCGCTGCAGCCGTGGCGGTGGGCGAGGTGTTTGCTTCGTTCGCGCGTATTAGCGTAGCGGCTGCACGCCGCGCCATCGGATTTTCGTTGTGGCGACCGGACTTGCCGGATGATTCGTCCGACTCGATTGGGGGCGCCATTGACGAAGCCCCGGTGGAGCTTTCCTGCTTCGGGTTGGGCCACCTTGGACAAGCCTACCTTTGGGCACTCGCATGTCTGCCGCTTTCTACCACCAAAGGCTCAAGAATCTATCTATGCGACGACGACCTGGTCGAATCGCCGAATCTGGAAACGGGCGCTCTATTGAATGGCGACACGCTCGGACACCCCAAGACCCGTGTGGTGTCGGAATGGCTTATGAAGCGCGGATTCGATACCCGGCTGATTGAGCGGTTCGTAGATGGGAATTATCGTCGAAGTGATCGTGAGCCCGTGATTGCGCTGTCGGGATTCGACGACAACGAGGCGCGTCAGTGGTTAACCCAAGCGGGCTTTCCGTTGATCTTCGATTCGGGCTTGGGCGGCGAAGTCGGAACTTTCGATTCCGTAGCTGTGCATACGTGGCCGAACCGGCGGCCTGCGGCTGACTTGTGGCCACTTGAGAGCGCGCAGGCGCGCCGGGAAAGGGAAGAACGGGCGCGTCGCCGGGCGGAGGCGAACCAGGGCTACGGCGCGCTTGCGCCGGACGAATGCGGTCGCGTTCTGGTCGCAGGCAAGTCAGTCGCGGTTCCGTTCGTCGGCGCTGTGTCATCTGCTTTTGTTCTATCGGAGATGCTGCGCACGCTTAACGCTGGCCCTGCCTTCTATGACGCGAGGTTTAGGGTATGCGCGCTCTCTGACCGCTCCCTGACCGCATCGCTACGGTCCGGGCAGGCAGATCCCGTGAGCGGCATTCGTTGCCAGCAACTCGCTTGTTCCTGAGATCCTCGGAGATCAGCCAGACTGAATTTATCAAAGGAAGCTTCGTGGCCGAGACACAGCATCTTGTCGGACGCATGCATATAGCGACGTCGAAAGGCTGCTTTGGAGAAGTCCGAAGGTCGCTTGTGGGTCGATCTGCGCCGGTCGTGCGTCACAGGGCGGCGGCCGGCCGCGTTCGGCCATGTCCGGACATTGGCATGCCGTTCCTCGGTGGCCGCCTTGCCGACAGCTTCGGACGTTGAGCGTCGACGATCTTCGCCGGCATCGCAGCGTGAGAAAACGCGTGGCAAGTAGTGAGGCGTTTTGCAGTTGAGCTAGACGTTCGCGAGGAACTTATAACGTGCCCTTCCTCTGGTCTTCGGACAGCTTCAAGACAGGCGGCAATCTGAGCAGATTTTCAGGCTGAACCCTTTCCCAGAGGCCTTTGTTGCCCAGTGCTCGTCCCAACTCGTCTTCGCGCCTGAGCCATTGTTCGACCGTCCTGATTCGCCCGGGATGAATTTCGTCGAGCAATGCGTAGTCTCTTTTGATGATCCCGTACTTCCACAGATTCCAGAAGCCGGTGAAGTTTTCGCGGAAGCTCATCGTACTTTTGTCGCGGAGATCGGCGTTATATCCGGAAGGCAAATCGGCTGCGGCCTTGAGCGGTCCGCTCCAGTATGCTTCGAGGTCGGTATCGATATATTGCGCGGGATGTCCGGTCACGGCTTCGAACGCCTCGGCAAGCTTCGCATACTCGACATGATCGATCGCGACCTCGAGATGCATGCCATTCGCACGCTCCGGATTGTCGAAAAGCCAACGTGCGTAGTACCCGCAGTCCTCGAACGCTACATGCGGGACGGCGCCGTCACCGAGTGGTACCCGCCACGTAACGACGCCGCTTTCCACGGACGGCGTCATCGGTGTCATTGCCGAGACGGCCATCTCCATATACGGACCGGTCGTAAGCAGCGCGGCGCCCATCCGGTCACGGTTTGTCAGGTTCTGGAACAGAATCCATTCCCCTACGCGGCCCTTGCCGTCATAGTGGCCTGTCCGAAACCGGGAATCGTATCCGGACCTTTTGAGCGCGTAATCGAGGTTTCCATATACGAAGAACTTGACATCTTCTTCGATGGCTATTTCATAGCATCGGATGGCCCAATAAATCTCAGTCTTCTCCCCGGTGTTGAATCCATCGAGATTGATATACGCTGCGCTGCAATTACGAAAACCGTCACGCAGGACCGCTTCATCGGCAAACGTGCCCTTCACGATCGAGACGTTCCCCAGAGTGGAGAGCTCGATGGCCCGTCGCGATTCAGGATCTCGGCTCAAGGCGCGCACGGCATATTTGCCGTCGGCGACGAGCGCCCGGATGACGGGCAATCCCTGTGCGCCCGTTCCACCGATGACGAATATGGTCGAGGGGACCCGTGAAGACATGTTTGTTTACGCTGGTATGAGTTGGATAGATTTGCCGACCGCTACGCGCCGATGGCACGGATGTCAGCTTCATATGGCACCGGGCACCGGTACGCCGACCACTCGCCCGTGAACTTCTTTCGAGATGCCGAATTGCGGTCTGCGCGATATTTCATCGAAGCATTCATACGACACTGCGGCCCTAACCGGCCGCCTTCGCCGGACCGCGCGCCGCGACTGCGCGTGGTTGCCGGCCACGTTGCAGCAGAAACACACCACCGAGGATTGCGCCCATCGCGAACAGTTCGACTGCGCCGATCGGTTCCTGCGCAAGCCACGAACCCATCAGCAACGCAACGACCGGTGGAATGTACGTCACGCTGGACGCGGCCACTGCTCCGAGCCGTCCGACGATGAAGTAATAAAGGATGTAAGCGATCCCGGTGCCCGTCAGACCGAGTCCCAGCACGAGGCCGAGCAGCGCTCGCGCATCGCTCGTTACACGCGCGATGCCGTCGAAATTCGTGACACAGCCGATCAGGACCAGTGCGAAGCCGATCTGCCACGTCGACAGCGCGAGCGGCGAGAGGTCCAGGCCGGAAAGAAAGCGGCGCGCGTACACGAACGAGCAGCCCACGCTCAGTGAGCCGGCAACCATATAGCCGACTCCGAGCAGGTTGACGCCAGCCGCGTGCGCATTCCACGGGCGCGCGATCAGCAGTACACCGACGAATCCGCTGGCGATGCCCGCAATCATTCGCGCGTTCGGTCGCTCCTCGCGCAGCAGCGCCCATGCGCACAGGAAGGAAAAAAGCGGGATGGCGCCGCTTAGCATCCCGGCAATGCTCGAGAACAGCAGCCCGGCCCCTTTCGCGAACGCGTAGTAGTAAATCACGGTCGCAAGCAGCGACATCACCACGAAGTGGTGAGCGTGCCGAAGATGGCGCCATTTGAGCGCCTTAGTGAATAGCGCGACCGTGAGCAGCGGGATGAAGCCGAAAAGCACGCGCAGGAAGACGATCTGACTGGCAGCCAGATCGACGCTCGCCCACTTCATGAACAGGAAGTTGGTGCCCCAGATGAACCCGAGGGCGGCGAAGGCGAAATAGGCGGGATTCATGTCAGCGCACCAGGAAAGCGGATGAAGTCCCGATTGTGTTCCGCACCGGCTTGCTCTACAAATGATTTAATGTCGACTATGGAATAGAAAAACTGAGCTATGCGATCGATTCCTCCGCTGAAAGCCCTGCCTGCCTTCGAAGCTGCCATGCGGCACGGCAGTTTTACTCTTGCATCCCGGGAACTGAACGTGACGCCTGGTGCGATAGGGCAGCAGATTCAGAAGCTTGAGGAATGGCTCGGCGTTGCCCTGTTCGTGCGCCAGATACGGCAGGTAACGCCGACAGAGGATGGTCGCGCCTACTTCGCGCAGATTCAACCCGCCCTGGCAGAGCTTATTCATGCGAGCCATCGCATTCGTGAGCGTCGCGGTAGCGGCGTGCGGTTGTCGATGCCGCCGAGCTTCGCTGCCAAGTGGTTCGCCCCACGCATGGCCGACTTCCTGCAGGCAAACCCCGGGATTGCGCTGAGCCTGAGCACATCGACAACGATGGTCGACTTCGAACTGGATGACGTCGATCTCGCGGTTAGGCATTTCGACGGGATGGATGCACGACTATCCGTTCAACTGCTGTGCCATGACGAGGCACGCGCGTATTGCCATCCGGTATACGCGAAGCAGCGCCGATTGAAGCGCCCCGACGATTTGCGCACGGCGACACTGCTCCATAACACGCTACACCCGCACTGGGCCACGTGGCTTGCTCGATTCAGCGGTCTCGACGGTTCGCAGATCGAAACCATTACCGGTATCCGGTTCGACCAGTCGTTGATAGCGATCGACGCCGCAGTGCGCGCGCAAGGCGTTGTGCTTACCAGCCCCCTGCTGGTAGAAGCGGAACTGGCTCGTGGAGAACTGATTGAGCCATTCGATAATGCGCTTGCGTTGGACGCCGGATATTACCTCGTCCATCCCGCCAGTGCCGGAACCAAACAGGCGGTTCAATTGCTCAAGGCGTGGTTTACCGACAGCATCGCCAGGGGATGTGCGCAGCGTGGAGGCTACTTCTAGCCGTCGAATTATTGTCTCAATGACTGCTGTCGGCTCTAATGCCGACGCCGGATAATGCGATTCCGACCGGCAACAATGGGTCGTTCAGAGTCGTTCGCGGCGCGCCAGAATGGCCATTCGCTGTCTCGTACAGCTCCTGACGTTGGGCTGCATGCGCAAGCAGGATAGGGAACCTTATCGCTACGGTACGATTGTCGGTTCAAGTTCAGGTTTGGCACAACGCGTGACCGCCACTGACGGCGCCGCGGAGGAGTTGACACCGGTCTTCGCAGCCGCGGCCAGTGACAACTTTTATTCGCAAACGGAGATAATCTAAATCTGGTTTACGGTTGTCCGGCAGGTTACTCCACCACCTTGAACAGGCGGTTCTTGTTGATCACGCCGACTTTCGTCTGTTTGCCGTCGTCGTCAGCGGCGGGCCGCAGATGCCGATCGTCGAGCGTCGGCCCCGTATAGCGGCTGCGCGGCCGGATCACCTTGCCGACGCGCAGCTGCTCGATGCAGTGTGCGAGCAGTCCGACGCTGCGCGCGATCGAGAACAGCCCGAACGCCGCATCGCGCGGCAACTGAAGCTGCACCGACAGCATCGCCAGCGCGACATCGATGGTCGGCCGCTGGCCGGTGAGCGTCGTGACCTTGTCGACGAAGTGCGCGAGTTCCGTCGGCGGATCGAGCCGCGCAAGCAGCGCGTCCGCGCGCGGATCGCCGTCGGGGTAAAGATGATGGCCGAAACCGGGAATCGGGATCGCGGACTTCAGGTGATGATCGACGACGCGCTCGGCACCCAATCGTTGCACGTCGTCGAACACCGCACGTACGCGTCCCGACGCGTCGCCGTGCAGCGGCCCCGACAACGTCGCGAGCCCCGTCAGCAGGCAGCCTGCCAGCGACGCGCCGGTCGATGCGGTGATGCGCGCGGCAAATGCCGAACTCGTGATCTCGTGATCGGCGACCAGCACCATCGCGCGGCGCAACAGGTCTGCGCCATGGCTGTCGAGGCCCCAGCCGGCCGCGAGCCGCTGATGGGTGTGAAGCGGGCTTGCGCCGGCATCGTCGTGCGCGCCGAACGCGCGCGACACGATCGCGACGAGCTGCCCGGCCTCGATGTGCAGTGCGCTGTCGAGACGGCCGAGCGTCGAGTGCCCGTGCGCGGCCAGCGTCGCGAGCATGGTGAACGCGCATTGCCGGTCTCGCTCGCCGGGCGGTAGTGCCAACGCGGGCGGATCGAACGACACGGGCGTGGTGGCCTGCCAGAGCAGCGCGGCCGTCTCCTCGAGCGTGGCGGTGTCTGCGAGCTGAACGCTGTCGCGCCCGCGATACCACGCGCGTCCTTTCGAGAACGTGGTGATGCCGCTGTAGATGCACGGCTCGGCGCCAAAGATCGTGCTGGCCGCGAGCGCCGCTCGCTTGCGGCCGACCTGTTTCTTGCGGCACAGCGCGACCACATCCTCGGCCCGATACAGGCTCTTGCGCGGATCGTCGGGATCCTGCATCACGGCAATGCTGCCGCGGCTCGCGTACGCGTAGACGGTCTGCGCCCGCACGCCGAGCCGCCGCGCCGCTTCCGTCAGGGTGATCCAGTTCTGCATGGGGAGTCGTGATGAGGATGCGGCCGGTGCGCGGCCGCTTGCGCCGACTATAGACCGGGTTCAGTTGAATGTCATCTCGGCCGGGCGCCGCTCCAGCACCTCGACGAGGATGTCGCCGGGCGCGCGCACGAAACAGCCGCGCACGCCGGCGCGGATCCGCGTGACGGGCTGGACGATCTCCGCGCCGTTGTCGACCAGATGCGCGTAAGCCGCATCCAGATCCTCGACAAGCACGCCCAAGTGGTCGATCCCTTGCATGCGCGCGCCGTCCGGCACGATCGCCGGACATGCGTCCGGCAGCGCCGTGATGAAGAGGTTGATCGCCCCGATCCGCAGGTCGACGCGGCCGGGGCGCCGCACAATTTCGGCGTTCAGGCAGCGCGCGAACCACGCGGCGGTGGCCTCGGCATCAGCCGAGCAGAGTTGCAGGTGATCCCATTTGAATTCGATCATGGTCGTGTGCGGTACGTGCAGTGGAGCGTAAAAGGGGGCGAACCGGGTCAGAGCTCGATACGCGACAGCTTGCCGAGCAGCACCGAGTACGACAGCGTGCCGAGGAGGCAGATCGCACCCATCAGGTTCAGCGCCCAGAAAAAGTTGCCGGTGTGCTGCGTCACGTAGCCGATCATCAGCGGCGTGGTGACGGCTGCGATATTCGCGGCGAGGCTCGTGATGCTGCTGGTGAGCCCGACATAGCGTTTCGGCGCGATCTCGGACACCGCCGCCCACGACATCGAGCCGATTCCCTGTGCGAAGAACGCGACGGTTAGGATCGCGATCACCAGCGCGTTCGACTGCACGAAATTGACGAGCACGATCGATGCGCCGAGGAAGGTACCGATCACGAGGGGCGCCTTGCGCGACGACGACATTGATACGCCGCGCCGGATGCAGAGATCGGACAAATAGCCCGCGATAAGGATACCGAGCGTCGCGCCGATGAACGGCATCGCCTGGAAGAAACCGACCTTGATCATCGACATGTGCCGTTCCTCGACAAGGTAGGTCATGAACCAGGTCGTGAAGAACACCAGCAGCGTGTTGTTGCAGAACTTGCCGAGACAGATCGCGAGGATCTGCCGATAGCCCAGCAGGCGCAGCGCCATGCACCAGTCGAATCGGTCGCGCGCGGTCACTACCGGCTGCCCTTCGGTGATGTACTGCAGCTCGGCCGCGTTGACGCGTGGATGGCGCGACGGATCGCGATAGAGCCGGTACCAGACGACGCTGAACAGAATGCCGAACGCGCCGGTCGCGAAGAACACGGTACGCCAGCCGAACGCGGATGAGATCCACAGCAGCAGCCCGGTGAAGAGCGGCGTGCCGATGTACTGACCCATCACGTACACGCTCGTCGCGAAGCCACGCTCCTGGACCGGGAACCACATCGTCACGGCGCGCGCGTTCGACGGAAACGCGGGCGCTTCGAGCGCGCCCATCGCTAGCCGCGAACCGAGCAGCATGTGATAGCCGTGCGCGAGCCCTTGCGTGAGCGTCGCCAGCGACCATCCGACGAGCGACAGCGCATACGCGACGCGCGAGCCCAGCATATCGGCGAGCACGCCTGCCGGCAGCAGCGCGATAGAGTATGCGAGGCCGAACACCGCGAACAGCTCGCCCATCTGCACGCGGGTAAGCGCGAGATCCTTCGACAACGCCGGAGCGACGATACCGAGCGCCGAGCGATCGACGTAGTTGAGGACGGTGGCCACCAGCAGCATCGACAGCACGCCGTAGCGCACCCGCGATCGCCTGGCGGCGCCTGCGTGCGCGTCGAACCCGCGCATGACCGAAACCTGTTCTTCAGCGGTTTTCAATGTCGTCTCCTGTTTTGTGATGGTTGTGCTGGTGCACCTGCCGCGTGTGCCGGCGCGCGTCCGGTCAGCCGCGTCCGACGAAGGGCATCGCGCTTGCCATGATCGTCATGTTCAGAATGTTCGCTTCGAGCGGCAGGCTCGCCATCTGCACGATCGCGCTCGCGACATGCACGACGTCGACGCGCGGCTCGGGCGCGATGCGGCCGTCGGCCTGCAGCACGCCGCTGTCCATGCGCTCCGTGAGCGAGGTCGCGGCGTTGCCGATATCGATCTGGCCGCAGGCGATGTTAAACGGTCGACCGTCGAGGGCAAGCGAACGCGTGATGCCGAGGACCGCGTGCTTCGTGGCCGTGTACGCGATCGTGTGCGGGCGCGGCGTGTGCGCGGAGATCGAACCGTTGTTGATGATGCGGCCGCCTTGCGGCGTCTGGCGCTTCATCTGGCGCCACGCGGCGCGGGCGCACAGGAACACGCCGGTCAGGTTGGTGGCGACCACGTCGTTCCAGAACTCAAGCGAATAATCGTCGAGCGGCACGGCGCCTGCGTTGCGGCCCGCGTTGTTGAACAGCACGTCGAGGCGGCCGAAGTCATGCGCAATCCGCGTGAAGCTCGCATCGACCGACGTTTCGTCGGACACGTCGGTTGGAATCGCCGCTGCGACGCCCCCGGCCAGCTCGATGATCTCTTGCGTCGCGAGTAGCGGATCGATGCGCCGGCCGAGCAGCGCGACGCTGAAGCCGGCTTGCGCGAGCGCTACCGCAGCGGCCTGTCCGATGCCGGTGCCGGCACCCGTCACCGCCGCGATTTTTTTCTCTGCCTGCATTTTCACGCCCTCGTCTTCAGTCCGTTGAACATGCAAAAAGCATTGCGCGGCGACGATTTCGCAGCAATCTTGATTCTTTCAATCAATATCAACCGCCCCGTCCAGACAGGCTGGCGTCAGGGTTTTCCTGAGTTCGCGGCTGCGCTGTTCGCGCGCCGGCACGGCATCGCGCATGGCAGAGGACATGATCGGAATCGGTCGATCATCCGGTCGCTCAATGCCGCGCGGACATGTTGATCGAACCAATCAATATTGACCTGCGCCGACTGCGCTTCGTAGGCTGTGTTCCGTTATCCGAACCAAGGACGAGACCATGCCTGACAACAATCGCACCCAGCTGCTGGTTGCGCGACGCGTTCCCGCCGCGGTGGCCGCGCGTGCGGCGGCCGAATTCAACGCCTATGTAACCGACGCCGACATGGACGCGCCGTCCGTCGTCGAGTTCTGCAACCGCTACGAGACGCCGGCGGTGCTGATCGGCAAGAAATCGGGGCTGCAGGCCGAGCACATCGCAGCATTGCCGCCGAGCGTGAAGATCATCGCGAACGCGAGCGCCGGGTACGACCACATGGATGTCGCTGCCGCACGCGCACGCGGAATTGCGGTCAGCAACGCCCCCGATGCGCTGACCGACTGCACGGCCGATTTCACGATGCTGCTGGTGCTGGCCGCGTGCCGGCGTGCATCGGAGTACGAGCGTATCGTGCGCGCGGGGTGGGGAAAGTCGTTCGGCATGACCGACATGCTCGGCACGCGCGTGAACGGCAAGACGCTCGGAATCGTCGGTTTCGGGCGGATCGGCCGTGCGGTCGCGCAGCGCGCTCGCGGCTTCGGGATGAAGATCGTCTATACCGACCGGCGTCCCGCGCCGCCCGAGATCGAGGCCGGTGCACGCTATTGCGCGGATCTCGACACGCTGCTCCCGCAGTGCGACATCCTCACGCTGCACGTGCCCGGCGGCGGCACGCCGTTGATGACCCGCCGCGAATTCGGCTTGCTGTGCGCCGGTGCGGTATTCGTGAATGCGGCACGCGGCAGTCTCGTCGACGAGGATGCGCTTTACGATGCGTTGACGTCGCATCGGCTGTTCGCCGCAGGGCTCGACGTTTACCGGAACGAACCCAACATCGATCCGCGCATTGCCGCGCTCGACAATGTGTTTCTGTCGCCGCACATGGCGAGCGCAACCGTCGAGACGCGCGACCAGATGGGGTTTACCGCGCTCGACAACGTCGCGGCGGTGCTTGACGGGAAGGGGGCGCCGAACGCGCTGTGATGACGGCGGGCGCGAGCGCTCGCCCATGCCGGGGTGTCCGATGACGGAACCCCCGGCTTCAACCGCGTCGTTACTTCAACACCCCCTCCGCCACCAGCACCTCATGCGCGGCCTTGAACGCGATGAGACGATGCGGAATACCCGAATAGGCGGTCGCATGCAGCAGGGTCGCTTTTATTACGTCCAGGGGAGTGACGACGGACGCCCTAATGTCGAGTTGCGATAGAGCTTCCGCCTTGGTCTCGCCTGATGCGCCAAACCATGCCGCCGCTCTTAGTTTTGCGAAGCATCGGATTCCATTTTTCCGTTCACCATTAGTCATAAGATGTCACATGTGATGGATGTGATAGATCCCAGTGAGTATGCAGATGTGTGTTGAGAGATGGCTTGCGAAAAGACGGCTTTAGTTATACGATGACTGATCAATGTGAAGGCCGACGTTGCCCAATCGAACGATCTCGCACGAGTGCTGTCGTCCGTCACATCGCACTTTCGGCCGTCGGCCGCATAGTTTCCCCCGACTCGCCGCACCGGGAATACGTTCGTGAAAATCGTCACCATCGAAGTCATTCGCATCTCGCTCGCATTCGATGCGGGCCGCCGTCCCGTCGCCGCTGTTGAACCGACCGTCGCCGACACGTATAACGCCGCAGACCGCTCGCTGCGTCGCATGGAGTCGCTGCTGGTCAGGCTCACCGATGACGCAGGGCGCGTTGGCTGGGGCGAAGCATTCGGTCATCTGATCAATCCCGTCACGTTCGCCGCGCTCGAAGGCCCGGTTGGCCGTTGGTTCAAGGGCGCCGAATTCGAGCCGACGCGGCACGGGATCGCCGCATTGCGTGACGCGGCCGATCGCGCGCTGCATGCGTTCGGCCGCACCGGACCGGTGCTGTACGCATTGTCCGCGATCGACACGGCGCTGCACGACCTCGCCGCGCAGGCGGCCGGTGTGCCGCTATATCGTTGGCTCGGCGGCCATCGCGGGGAGATCGACGTGTATGCGAGCCTGGTCAACTACGACAACGACCCCGATGAAGTCGCGCGCCACGTGCGGCGGGCGTCGGACGAAGGGTTTCGGCGCATCAAGCTGCACGAGACGCAACGTGCGGCTATCGCGGCCGCGCGTGCGGCACTGCCGGCCGGCAGCGAACTGATGGTCGACGTGAACTGCCCGTGGACGGCGAGCGACGCGCTGCGGCATGTGAGCGAGCTGGCCGACCTGCGGCTCGGCTGGATCGAGGAACCGGTGTGGCCTTGCGACGACGCGGACGGCATCGCGCGTGTGCGCGGCGCCGGCGTGCCGATCGCGGCGGGCGAGAACGCGTCGGGCGTCGCGGGCTTTCGCGACCTGTTCGAACGCGGCGCGCTCGACGTCGCGCAGCCAAGCATCGCGAAGATCGGTGGACCGACCGGCATCGCGGAAGTGATCGCGCTTGCGGCGGAGCACGGCGTGCGGGTTGTGCCGCACTGTTTCTATTACGGAGCGGGGCTGCTGGCGACCGCGCACGTGGTCGCGACGCTACCGGACGATGTAGCGCTCGAAATTCCCTATCTCGACTGGCCCGAGCGGCTGCATGACGGGCAGCGGCCCGGGGCGCGGCTGCGCTTGCCCGATGTGCCCGGGCTTGGCTTCTTGCCGGACGAAGCAGTGCTGGCACGCAACACGATCGCGCACGCGACGATCGGTTGAACGCAGGAACGGTGCGCTCGGCGCACGCACGCGAAGCCGTTGCCGGTGTGGCGGCGCAATCGGAAATCAGGAAGCCGGGCGGATGCGCAGGCACGTGCCCGGCTCGACAGGAGACAACATGAAAACGCGTTACCGCTGGTGGATCGGCGCGCTGCTGTTCGGCGCCGGCATGCTGAACTATCTCGATCGCGCGGCGCTGTCCGTCGTCGCGCCGATCATCAAGCGCGAACTCGGCATCGACGACGCGCAGATGGGTATCCTGTTCAGCAGCTTCTTCATCGGCTACTGCGTGTTTTGCTTCGTCGGCGGCTGGGCCGCGGACCGGTTCGGGCCGCGTCGCGTGTTCGCGTGCGCGGCGGGCGTGTGGTCTCTGTTCTGCGGCGCGACAGCGCTCGCCGGGTCGTTCGCGCACCTACTGATCGTGCGCGTCGCGTTCGGGATCGGCGAAGGGCCGATGGGGACGACCACCAACAAGGCGATCTCGAACTGGTTCCCGCGCCGCGAAGCGGGGCGCGCGGTCGGCTGGACCAACGCCGGGCAGCCGCTCGGTGCGGCGATCGCGGCGCCGATCGTCGGCCTGGTTGCGCTGCAGTTTGGCTGGCGCGTTTCGTTCGTCGTGATCGCCACGCTCGGCTTCGTGTGGCTGGCCGCGTGGTGGGCGTTGTTCCGCGACGATCCGGCGAGCCACCCGCGCGTGTCGCCGGAAGAGGTGCGCGAGATCGCATCCGACCGGACGGTCGGCGTCTCACTGGATGCGCATGCGGACGAGCGCGCCGCGCGTCCGCTGCTGCGCGATCTGCTGTCGCGGCCGGTGCTCGGCGTCGCGCTCGCGTTCTTCAGCTTCAACTACGTGCTCTATTTCTTCCTGTCATGGTTGCCCAGCTATCTCACCGACTACCAGCATCTAAACATCAAGCAGATGAGCGTCGTCGGGATTCTGCCCTGGCTCGGCGCGACCGTCGGTTTCGTGGCCGGCGGCACCGTGTCGGACCGCATCTACCGGCGCACCGGCGACGTGCTGTTCGCGCGCAAGATCGTGATCGTCGTCGGGCTGGCGGTGGCGGCGGCGTGCGTGCTGCTGGCGTCACGGGTGAGTTCGCTCGGCGCGGCCGTCACGTTGATCGCGATCGCAAGCCTTTTCGCGTTCATGGCACCGCAGGCTTGCTGGTCGTTGCTGCAGGAAATCGTGCCTCGCGAACGCGTCGGCTCGGCCGGCGGGTTCGTTCATCTGCTCGCGAATCTCGCAGGCATCCTGTCGCCAAGCTTGACCGGCTGGCTCGTCCAGTATGGTGGTGGGTATGCAAGTGCGTTCGTGCTTGCGGGCGCGTCGGCGCTCGCCGGTGCGGTTATCCTGACGTTCGCGGTGCGCGCGCGGGCCGTTTCGCAGATGCGCCGGGCCGCCTGATGAAGTAATCCGTTGAATTGGCTACGCTGGAGTAAGTGTGACCGTACTTGCCTCCTCCACCGGACACAACGAACATCGTCCCAAGAGAGAGGATAGCCGGTGCAGCTCATTCCCGTGGCTCGGGGCGCGCCTCGGACCGGGCGTCATCCAAGCATTCCTAGATACATCGGTGGCACTGCCGTCAGGCCAGCATGTACGCTGCGGGTAACCTCATCCGCCAAGAGTTCTGAGTGACCGGCCTCTAATGCGGCGAGAGCCATACGCGCAACCTCGTCTGGGGAAGCCTTGGGGCCGGGTACGCCCCGCGCCATGTCGGTATCCATGAAGGCGACATGCAGCGAAAGAACTTCTGTGCCTTGGGCACTTAATTCCTGCCGCATCGCGTTACTCAAGGCCCAAGCGGCGGCCTTCGATGCGCTGTAACTGCCGGTAATGCCTGGCAGAGTCGCCCAACTGAGCGCGGAAATGACATTGATCATGGCACTACTGCCAGACGCCGCCAGGATCGGCGCGAACGCTTGCGCCATCCGTAACGGCCCCACGGCATTTGTCTCGAACTGCTGTCGCAGCATATCGATCGATGATGGTGCAAGCACTGCGCCGGAGCCTCCGATGCCGGCGTTGTTCACCAGCAAGCTGACGTCGCCCAATTCGCGGGCGAGCGCTTCGACCTGATCGGCGCGAGTCACGTCGAGCCGTACGGGCACCACGCCAGATGCGGTGACGGTGGACGCTTCGCGCGCTGCTGCATAGACCTTGGCCGCGCCAGCGGTAAGCAAGGCGCGGGTGAAGGCTGCACCCAGTCCGCGATTGGCACCCGTAACGAGCGCGACAGAACCTTGGATTTTCATGAAGACTTCCTTACAGAGAGTGGGTCAGTTGTGCGATGTCAAACGCAGCATGACGTAGTGCTCGTAGTGACCGACGCCGTTTTGCACGATGGGATCTTGTGAGGTGAAAGCGGCAATGTCATCCTCGTCCGGAATTTGGTAGAGGGAGACACCATAGCCACCAGTGTCATCAATCACAGGACCGTGTGCCACGATCACGCCTTGCGCGAACAACTCATCGAGAAAGGCGCCATGTCGCTTCATCAACTTCAACTCGTCGTCCGACATTGTCGCGAGAAAGTCGGGTCGCGGAGGAATGAACTTGCACAGGTAATATTTCATCAATACTCCTTATTGAATATTCTGAACCATAACCGTTCTAGCTTGACGGTTCGGTTCGTTCTACTCGCCTCCGGCGTGCTTATCCGGCGGTCCTGACGCTCTTGAGAATCGAGCTTTCGAACATCTTGGGCGCATAGCTTTGCAGGAAAAGAATCATCCCCGTCATCTTGCCAACCGGATTGCTGAACTTCGGTTCTTTCGTGCCGATCATTTTCGTGATGGTGTGCACAACCGCATCAGGCGCCTCGGCCTCATCGATACCTTTTTGCGTGGCGGCACGAACCTGTTTGCGGTAAGCGTCGTAGTCGGGGATATTGCCACCTGTAGACGAAACCGAATTTTGTCCAAGGTTGGTTTTGAACCACACCGGCTCGACCACGCTGACTTTGATGTTGAACTGGTTCAGCTCGAAACGCAGGGCTTTGAAATAACCTTCGACCGCATGCTTCGAAGCCGAGTAATAGGACAGATTCGGCGGGCCGATCAAGCCAACGATGGAACTGACGGTGATGATCTGCCCGCTCTTTTGCTTGCGAAAGAAGGGGAGCAAGGCGTTCGTGACCTTGACCGTTCCCCAGAAGTTCGTTTCGAACTGCTGCCGCCCGACTTCAAGCGGTGTCTCTTCAGCGATACCCGTCACCATGTAGCCCGCATTGTTGACGAGAACGTCAAGTTGCTTCGTATAGGTGAAAAGCTCATGCGTGAACGACTCGATAGAAGTGTCGTCGTCGATATCAAGGCGCAGCAACTTGAAGGGCACGTTCCGCGCGTATTTTTCCGGCTGACGACTGGTGCCGATCACGTTGAAGCCGTCCTTGTGGAGTTTGTTCGCCAGCATCAAACCAAAGCCCGACGATGCCCCAGTAATCAAAATTGTCTTCTTCATCTCTCCAGCTCCCGGTATTCGAAATGGCCTATGAAGGCTTGCGAAAAATTGTTGATGTAGATGGATCCGAGTTCGTCATTGCCGGCCTCCTTCAAGAACGACTCGGCGAGGCTGGCTAGAGTGGATGGCCATGCTGGCTCGGCAACGGCATGACGCGCGATTCGAGGTGCAAACCAATTCTGACGATCCTCGACGGTTGCTGCCATTCTGCCTGCCGATCGCGCCATGGACACTAGCCGATCACGCCAACAGACTCGCCGAACACGCCAATATTTACGCGGTCCCAAGTGGCGGGTTTTGCTATTGTGATGGCGCGATCTGCGGGATAGACTCATGCGATGAATACGAAAAGTAACTATCCCCCGAGCGGTCGGCATGGCCATCCGACGGACTATGCCATTTGGCCCGGATGGCGCTTGTTGATGCAGGATGCAGGCATTGCAGCTTCGCCGGTTTTGCGCCGTGCGCAGCTACCGGGGGATCTGTTTTCGCGTCAGAACGTTCGCCTCGATCCGACCAGTTTCTTCATGTTGTGGAAGGCCATTGAGGCCGAGGCAGCGACAATCAACGCGGACGTACCGGCAGCGCTGCAAATCGCAAAGGTGATGTCGTCGGACTGGTTCGATCCCGAGCTTTTCGCCGCGCTATGTAGTTCAAATATGGGCGGAGCACTCGACCGAATCGCGAAGTACGTCAGACTGATAGCGCCCATGATCATTCGGATCGATCGAGCGATCGAGCACACCACAGTTTCCATCGACTTCTTGGATCACACCCTGCCGCCACCCGATGTATTTCTCACTTTCAAGCTGGTCTTTTTCGTGCAACTAGCACGCTTGGCGACACGAAGTCCGGTACGCCCATTACGAGTGAGTTGGCCGTTGGCGACGGGCGAATCGAATGACAGCGTGGCCGCCTACCAAGCATATTTCGGCGTGCCAGTGACAGATGCGCCCTTAGCCACCGTTGTATTCGCTGCTGAGGATATCGAGCGGCCATTCCTGACCGAAAACCACAAAATGTGGCAGTTCTTCGAGCCATCGCTACGTCAGAGACTAGCGGATTTGGATAGGACGGCCAGTATGGCGGAAAGAGTGCGCAGTACCCTGCTGGAGACGCTCCCGGCAGGAGAGGTGTCCATGCAAGTGATCAGTCGAAAACTTGCGGTCAGCGTCCGCACGTTGCAGCGCAGGCTTCAAGATGAGGGAACCTCGTTCCAGCAAACGCTGGACACTTTGCGTGAATCGTTGGCCTATCACTATCTTGGCAACACTACGATGTCTAGCGCCGAGATCTCCTTTCTACTGGGATTCGACGATTCCAATTCCTTTGCTCGCGCGTTCCACTCATGGACTGGCAAAACGCCGCACAAGGTACGAACGGAGATTGGTGTTAGCAATAGCGAGTCGAATGCGGATACAGCCGGGGTGTAGTAGCTAAGCGCCAACTGACTCATCGGGATTTCGATCTCGGGCGAAATTTGTGCGCGCGACGATGCGCCGGGATACATCGGCTTGCCTCGCCGAAGAAGGCGTTCGAAGCATCCGCCCGTTCATCGATGCGCACGTTGAATGACCGCTCTCTGGACCGGCGACTGTCGCTTCAGGGTCGGCTACAGCCGACCGTGTTGGGCGGAAACCGGCCAGAAGCGACCAGTCGGGATGAAACAGCGGCAGGCCGCTTCGATTGATCAAGCGGCCTTTCATCGTCATCTCTTCAAATGGCCTGCGCCGTCGAGAATGCGCGTGCCGCAGCCATTGTATCCAGTGCTTCGCGCAAGAGCAGGATTTTGCCGTTGTTCGCCACCAGCCGCCCTGCGTACATCTGTCGATAGATTTTCCCCGTCGATGGCACGAGCGCTTCGACTTCATATTCGGCGAATACCTGCTCAGGCGTTTCGATCAGCAGCCGCACATTTCTGAACGAAAAATCCGGTACTTTCGCGAGCAGCGAGGCGATGAAGCCTTCGATCGCTTTTGGCCCCTGTGCTCGCCCGTCAATGCCAAGCGACTTCAGATAAGGGAGCTCCAGCACGCCATCGTCGGCAAACAGTGCAGCGGCCGCACGTGGGTCACGAATCGATTCGAGATAAGCGGAAAGCAGTTGTTTAGCGTCGTTCATGATCGGCTCGATAAAGGCGTTAAAGGATGCGATTCATTGCAGATGCGTCTTCAACGCAGTCGCCATCTGCTGCATCGCTGCGCGCGTCGGTGCGTCCGCAGCAAGCACGTTGAGTAGGCCGAAGTCGTGGATCGTGCCTTTGTACTGGATCGTCGTCACGTCGTTGCCCGCCTGGTCGAGCCGATATCCATATGCTTCGCCTTCGTCGCGCAGCACGTCGAACTGCGCCGTCTGGATGAGCGCGGGCGGCAAGCCCTTCAATTCGTCGAGTGACGCGCGCAGCGGCGACGCGTAGCGTTCGTTGCGCTCACCTTCGTCGATCGTGTAGGCATTCCAGAACCACTTCATCATGTCGCGGCTCAGGAAGTAGCCATTTGCAAAGGCGTCGTACGAGGCATTGTCGAACGCGTGGTCGGCCACCGGCCACATGAGGCCCTGGAAGCGGATTGCCGGGCCTTGACGGTCCTTCGCCATCTGGCTGACGACCGCGGCCATGTTGCCGCCCACGCTGTTGCCCACGACGGCCAGCCGCGCACCATCGACGCCGATCTCCGCGCCATGTGCGGCAACCCACTTCGTCGCGGCGTAGGCTTCGTTGATCGCGACCGGATAGCGCGCTTCGGGCGAAGGCGTGTATTCGACGAACACCGCCGCCGAGCCCGACTGGACAACAAGATCCCGCACGAGACGCTCATGCGTCGGGTAGTCGCCGAGAATCCAGCCACCGCCGTGGAAGAACATGAACACGGGCAGCACACCGCGCGAATCCTGCGGCTTGACGACGACAAGCGACACGACCAGGCCGTCCTGCTCGACCGTGCGGCGCGTGACGTCAATGCCCGAGACGTCGACCGGCACGCTGCGCTGGGCGCCTGCCAAGACTTCGCGCGCTTCGGCGGGCGTGAGCGTCTCGATTGCTGGGCCGGTGGCACTGTTCAGCGCATCGAGGAAGGTAACCGTCGCGGTATCGGGCGTGTTCGGTGTGGCTTGCGTATTCATCGTGATTCTCCTTTTGCTTGGTCCAGTGGCTTGCGACGTGATGTCGTGCAGCCGGTGGAAAGGAGAATACGGATCGGACAATATTTGCGAAATAGAATCGTTTGAAATCCATCATTGCATGAATGCAACGATGGACGCCGGCTGATCAACTGCGCCGATGGATCATTTCGGCCACCGCCATGTTGGCTCGGAAAGGTGCTCGGCAAAGTAATCCGACAGCGCCGCGACTTTCGCGGGCCGCGCGCGCGCCGACGGCGTAACGAAGTAAAGACCACCCTTCGTCAGCGACCAGTCGGTGAGGATCGCTTCAAGACGGCCATCGGCCAAATACTCGCCCGCGATGAATTCAGGCAGCTCGGCGATTGCAAGGCCATCGAGCAGCGTGGGCAACAGCGCATCGGAGTTCGTCACGCGCAGCGGGCCCGTCGGCATCACCGGCTCCTCCTCGCCTGCGTCGTTCGTGAAGCGCCATACAGCGCTACGCGCACGGTACGCATATGAGAGACAGGGGCGATCCACCAGCTCGCGCGGATGCGTGGGTCGTCCTTCACGTCTCAGATATTCTGGCGACGCCACCACGAATTGCGTCACCGCGCACAGCCGCCGCGCGACCAGGGATGAATCCGGAAGCGCGGCGATACGCAGGGCGGCGTCGAACCCATCGGCGACCAGATCGACCGACGCATCCGATAGATGCAGGTCGATTGACACCTCCGGATACGCGCGAAAGAAGCCGGGTAGCAGCGGCGCAACCCAACGCAGCCCATATGACATCGGCACGGCCAGCCGCACCAGCCCGCGTGGCTGCACCGACATTTCGCGCGCCGAGCTTTCCGCTTCCTCGGCCTGGTGATAGATCTCGCCGGCTTTCTCGCTGATCGTCCGGCCGAACTCGGTGAGCGAGAGCTGGCGCGACGTGCGATTGAAAAGCCGCGCACCCAGCCGGTCCTCCAGGCGGGCCACGCCGCGCGAGACCGTGGCGACCGACACGCCGGTCGCGCGCGCTGCGGCTGCAAATGATCCGTGCTCGGCCACCTTCGCGAACATCGCGAGCCCCTCGAAATCGGGTAGTTGAGCCATGTCCTTATCTTTTCATTTATGCAACGTTAAATTGCGATCAATTCTATTTCGAAAAGATAAGGCCGTCGATATTCTCCTCACATCGCAGCAAGCCGCTGCGACGCAAACATCCACCGACCATCGAAAGGAGCAATACCATGGCACGCAAACTCGACAACAAGATCGCACTCGTCACCGGCGCAACCAGCGGCATCGGTCTCGCCACCGCGCAACGTTTCGCGGCGGAAGGCGCGCACGTCTATCTCACGGGCCGCCGACAGGTAGAACTCGATGCCGCCGTGAAAGGCATTCGCGAAGCCGGCGGCAACGCGACCGGCGTCCGTTCGGATTCCACCCAGCTCGATGAACTCGACGCGCTGTATGCGCAAATCAAGGAAGAACAGGGGCGCCTCGACGTCCTGTTCGTGAACGCCGGCGGCGGCTCGATGCTGCCGCTTGGCAACATCACCGAAGCGCACTACGACGACACCTTCGACCGCAACGTGAAGGGCGTGCTGTTCACGGTGCAAAAAGCGCTGCCGCTGCTTGCCGAGGGCGCATCGGTGATTCTCACCGGCTCGACGGCAGGTAGCGCAGGCACCGCGGCGTTCAGCGTGTATTCGGCTTCGAAAGCGGCGGTGCGTGCCTTTGCACGCAGCTGGATTCTCGACCTCAAGGAGCGCCGCGTCCGCGTGAACACGATCAGCCCGGGCGCGACTCGCACGCCGGGCCTGCTCGACCTCGCCGGTGACGACGCCACGCAACGGCAAGGGCTTGCCGATTACCTGGCTTCCCTGATTCCGATGGGGCGCCTCGGTGAACCGGAAGAGATCGCCGGCGCGGCGCTGTTCCTGGCCTCGGACGACGCGAGCTTCGTGAACGGTATCGAATTGTTCGTCGACGGCGGCCAGCAACAGATCTGAGCCAGGTTGAGCACGCGGGGTGTGGTGGACGCGGTCTTCGACGATCGCGATCCACGCCCGGCGCACTCGAATCGAGCATCGTCATGATTGAACATCGGCCTTTTCCTTCGCTTGACGCAATCCGGCGCGACGGCGTTGATGTCCGCCAACATTTCCGCGCGGGCGACGTCGGGCACGCCGACCATGCGCCGCTCGGTCCGCTCCATATGTGGAACGACATCGAATTCGCGCAGCACGCGGGCCTCGGGCTTCGTGTTCACCGCGACGTCGAGATCGTCACGTGGGTACGTTCGGGGGCCATCACCCACGAAGACGATGCGGGCAATCGCGCGCGCCTGGTTGCCAACTGCGTCCACGTGATGAGTGCCGGCACGGCGATCCATCATGCCGAGCGCAACGAGGAAAACATACCCGCGCGGCAGTTTCAGATCTGGCTCCGTCCGCGCACACCGGCCGGTACGCCGCGCTGCTCGACGCGGGTCTGTTCGCCAGGATGTCGAGAGGGCCGATTCGTCACACTGGCGAGCGGCGATCCGGAGGATGTCCGCACGGGTGCTTTGCCCCTCCATGCCGACGCGCGGGTGCGTATCGCGACGCTGCGCGAAGGCGCGGCAATGCAGCACGTTTTGCCGATGCCCGGTTCGGCTTATTTGGTTGCGGATCATGGGCGACTGGACATAGGGCCGATCAGGCTGACGCGACGCGATGGCATTGCCGTTCGAGATGAAGCGCGGCTCGTATTGAGGGCGCGAGACGACACTGATGTCGTGATTGTTGAGCTCTTGCGCTAGGACAAGGGCTCCATTAGGGCGTGCCGCAGCCCCATTCATTGCTGTTTCCGACTTCGAGAAAACGCGTCCGTGAGAGTTGGGTGGCTGTTTGGGGAGCGAACTGCAGACTGTGATACTGACGCTGCCTATGGCGGAGATGGGTCGATCTGCGCCGGTCGCGCGTTGTAGGGCGGTGGCCGGCCGCGTTCGGCCAGGAAGGGACGCTCGCGGCCGCCGGCATCGTGACGTTCGAACGACGGTTCGTCTCCTGGAAGCGTCGCTGCATCTGTGGCCGACACCCCGTGCGAGAGATCATGATTCTGCCCCTGGCCGAATTCGGCCAGCCGAAACGAGGCGTGCCGGCTCTTCGTCCAAAGAACGGCAAAAATCAGTGCTGCTGTGCGCCGGATTGAATCGCGGCCTGACGCTGCGATGACGTTTGCTCAGCCTGCAATCGCGCTTCAGCCTTTTGGAGCCCCGCCGGGTAGTCCACATCAACGGAAAGCGGGTTGTAGCCGGCTTGTTCGAGGTTCGCAAGTTCGGCGCGTACTTGTGCGCGCGAGAGCGGCATGTCGCTCTGGGCGAACGACGTAAGGGGAGCCGAGGCGAGCAGGGCGAGGCCAGCCGTCACGATAATCTGTTTCATCACATACGTAATTTTGGGCGTCGGTTCAACTGAAGTACTGCTAGAAGTCTCGAAGTATATGCGCCTAAAGCTAGGTATTTACCCTTATTCTGACAATACTACATTGCGAAAAGCACACTGTTGCGCGCGTACAGCTTTCAGATGGACCGCAGAAAGGCAGCGGACACGCCCAGTCGCAGGTCCGAGGAGAGGGCGCGCGACCGCGCGATCTCCTTGGTGAGCTGCTTCACCGTGCGGCACGCCAGCGTCAGTTCGCCGTGGGGCGACATGGCCAGCGCAATGAAGCGCGGCACGGACGGCTCAACCACCATTGACGCCTGCAACCGGCATTCTTTTTCAAGAGTGGCAATCGCGTAAGGTCCGAGCAACCCATAGATGCCGCCATCGGCCACGATGTGGCCCTGCAGACTCAACGAGTCGGCTTCTGCCGCAAAATTCAGGGAGACCTGATGTTCACCGGCAATTTGTTCGAGCCGGTCGCGCCAGCTATTGGGGCGGCAGAAAAAGACCAGCGGAATCCCGTCGAGCTTTGAAAAAGCAATAGTAGGGTGCTTGGTCAAAGGGTCGCCTTCCGCGCCGACCAGGTAAGTCGCCGCCTCAACCAAATACTCGTCACCGTCTTTCGGCGTCGGGCTATTTCGAAAGAGGATGGCGAGGTCAACACTGCCGTTTTCCAACCACGTATCCAACAAAGCCCCCTGACCCTCGCGCACCTGTAACTGCACTAGGGGATAACGTTCTCGAAGGCGATGGTAGAGCGTGCTGACCAGCGGATGAGCGGTGGAGGGCAAGATTCCGAGTCGGACCACGCCGATCGGCTCTCCGGCCGAACTGCGAATGTCGTTGGATAACTGTTCCGTGCTGGCCAGCCATGTCCTGACGCGCGGGGCAATCCGCGCCCCCAAATCGGTCAATACCACGCCGCGCCCCGTCCGTTGGAACAGGCGGCCGCCGCAGTATTGCTCCAGTTCAACGATCTGGCGGCTGATATGTGGCTGGCTGGTTCCGTAGGCAACGGCCGCCTTGCTCAAGCTCCCGAGTTCCGCCGCGTCGATGAAAAGCTTCCAAGCCGCGTAGTCCACTTTCCGGCCTCCAATCAGATATGTCAAATCAGTATATCTGAAATGTGCTGCTAGGCAGTTCTCGCATGAGGCGTCCATCCCTACACTGCAACGCATGCACCGTTGTTCCAGCTTGAAGCGAAACGAGCAGCGGGCTCTCCTCTACGAAAGAGGAGCGGAAAAGCTCACATTTGGAGACGTCATGAAAGCAATCGATCTGCGCGGTCTGGTCCCGGCACCCGTTACCCCTTTCACCCGCGACGGCGCGGTGGACCATGCAGCAATTCAACGTCTGGGCTCCTGGCTCGGCAGCATTGAAGGCGTGAAAGGTCTGACGGTGCTCGGCCACGCTGGCGAAGGCACGTTCATGACGCAGAAAGAACAGGCTCAGGTCATCGAAAGCTTCGTTAAGTCCGTCGACGGCAAGATTCCGGTCATCGCCGGTATCACGCTCGAAGGTACGCAAGTCGCCGTCGACGAAGCGAAGCGCGCGGTCGAGGCCGGCGCGTCGGCTGGTCTGGTGTATCCGTCGCACGGCTGGTTGCGCTTCGGCTACCAGAAGGGTGCGCCGCAGGACCGCTACCGCGCCATCTACGAAGGCAGCGGCCTGCCGCTGATCCTGTTCCAGTACCCGGATGCCACCAAGGCGACGTACAACCTCGAAACGCAACTCGAAATCGCCGCACAGCCGGGCGTGTTCGCGATGAAAAACGGCGTGCGCAACATGCGTCGCTGGGATGTTGAAATCCCCATCATCCGTCGCGAGCGTCCGGAACTGCAAATCCTGACCTGCCACGACGAGTATCTGCTGCACACGATGTTCGACGTTGACGGTGCACTGGTCGGCTACGGCGGCCTGGCCCCCGAGCCGCTCATCGAGCTGATCAAGGCCGGTAAGGCGAAAGACTACGCGGCCGCACGCGCGATCCACGATCGTCTGCTGCCCGTCACGCGCAATGTGTACCACCGTGGCTCGCACATGGAAGGCACCGTGGCACTCAAGCACGGCCTCGTGGCTCGCGGGATTCTCGAGCACGCGACGGTGCGCTCGCCGCTGCTGCCGCTCGCGGAAGGCGCGGACGTTGAAATCGCCGACGCACTGCGTTCGGCAGGCCTCGTCGACTGACGCGGAAGCGGCGCATTCATAGCCGTTATGACGATAGCGAAGCGCTGCCCCCGCTTCGCTATCCGCGTTAAGCCGTCACGGCGACGCACGAACGCTCGTTTCGCACGTCGCCCATAACAGGATCGGGAAACGACCAAACAAGCTCCAACATCGCGACACTACAAGACAGAAGCGCGACGGTGCTTAAAAAAGACGAAGTCCGAGGGCCCATAAAATGCAGCTTTTCAGGAGACAGCATGAACACCCCTTTGACCGCCTACAGCGTCGGTGTTGGTCAATCCGAGAGCGCAACGCGCACCACGAGCGAGCAGTTGCGTGCGGCGAACCTGCTGTTCCGAATCGAGAACGTACCGTTCTGCCGGTGGCACACCAAGGCCCGTATCATCATGGGCAGCGCGACCCTCTTTGACGCATTCGACGCCCTATCGCTTGCCTTCGTACTGCCCGTATTGATTGGCCTCTGGCATCTCTCGGCCGGCCAGATCGGCGTGCTGATCGCCGCCGGCTATCTCGGCCAGGTCGTAGGCGCGTTGGTGTTCGGCTGGCTCGCTGAGCGCATCGGTCGCGTACCGAGTGCGACGGTGACTGTGGGCGTGATGTCGGCCATGAGCATCGTCTGCGCATTCACCGGCAGCTTCCATATGCTGTTCCTAATGCGCTTTCTGCAAGGCATCGGCGTGGGAGGAGAAGTGCCCGTCGCGGCCACGTACATCAACGAGCTGTCGCAAGCGCACGGCCGGGGACGTTTCTTTATTTTGTACGAACTCATTTTCCCGCTGGGTTTGCTCGCAGCCGCGCAACTGGGGGCGTTCATCGTCCCCCGCTTCGGTTGGGAGTACATGTTCCTCGTGGGGGGCATCCCGGGCATAATTGTCGCCTTCCTGATCGCACGACTCCCGGAATCGCCGCGCTGGCTCATTTCAAAGGGGCGCTTCGATAAGGCGGAAGGAATCATCGAGCGACTGGAGGCCAGCACGCCCAAGCGAAACCTTGATACGAAAACGCAGAAGGCCGAAGTTGATGAGCGCGTGGTCGGCCTGCTGAACGGCCTGCAGTCGAAGCAGACGGGATCGTGGAAGGAACTTTTTTCGCCGTTCTACCGCGGGCGCACCATCGTAGTGTGGTTACTTTGGGCGACCTCATATTTTGTCGCGAACGGCATCAACAACTGGCTGCCCAGCCTCTACAAGACGGTCTACCATCTGCCGCTGCAAGAGTCGCTTCACATGGCGTCCATCTCGAACGTCCTGAGTACGTGCGGGGTGCTTGCCTGCGCGTTGCTGATCGATCGTGTCGGGCGCCGCCGCTGGGCAATGGCCTGCTTCATCATCAGCGGGATCCTGCTCGCCGCTCTGGGTATTCATGGAGCAGGTAGTGCCTGGTCAGTGATGTTCTTGGGATCTTCCGCATACGCAGTGATGGCAACCACAACCGTACTGCTGTACCTGTACACACCTGAAATCTATCCGACCCGGATGCGCGCGATTGGTACTGGCCTCGCGACGTCCTGGCTGCGGGCCGCTTCTGCTGCCGCGCCTGCGATCGTGGGCGTCGTATTGACAGGGAAGGGCATCGCGGCGGTATTCATCCTTTTTGCGGTGGTCAGCGCTGTGGGTTTCTTTGTAGCTTCGCGAATGGTGGAGACCACCAATCGCGCTCTCGAAGAGATCTCCCCGTAACCGCTCGCATCCCTTGCCGCTCCTTCTCCTGATGTGAGTCAAGGGGAAGGAGCGTCCTGGTTCGAAACACCGATAATTTCAGCGCGACAGGTTCACAGATAGCGACAACGTTCCACGACTCTGTTTGTAGTCCTTATCGGATGTCGTGCGGCAAAGATCGCATATAACAAAACGAATGGAGACAACGGAAATGAAAAAGGCACAACGGGTCATGGCCCGCGCTTCGATGCGGAAAGTCGCTGGCACACTTGGCGTAGCAGCGATGCTCAGCGCCGGCCTCGCATTGACCTCTGTCGGCGCCCGCGCAGATAGTGGTTCGCAAGTCCAGCTGTATGGGATCGTCGGCACCTATGTCGGCAGTGTCAAACGTAGCGATACGCCTCAATCCACGGTACTCATAGGCAGCGGCGGATTGACCACATCATTCTGGGGAATCCGCGGCAAGGAAGATCTGGGCGGCGGTGTCAGCGCCATCTTCGCTCTGGAGAGCTTCTTCCAGCCTCAAAACGGCGCGCAGGGCCGCAATGCCACAGACCCGTTCTTTTCACGCAATGCGTACGTGGGCTTTCAAGGCGACTTCGGTCAGTTGACCTTCGGGCGCCAAAGAAATCCGACCTATACGGCCGAATCCCTCATCAACCCGTTCAGTTCGTCGACTGTCTTTTCGCCTCTCGTCCTCCAGACGTTCGTGACCAACTATGGTGGCACGATCATTGGCGATACGGTGTGGAACAACACCGCCAAGTACACAACACCGGACTTCAAAGGTTTCGGCGCAACCGTGATCTATGGCCTGGGTGGCGTTGCGGGGTCGCCCGGCGTCGGCAATCTCGGCGCGCATTTGAATTATCAAGGTCACGGTCTCACGGCAGTGGTGTCCGGCCAGCGCGTACGCTACACCGCAGCGGGGCCAGTGGGCGCACAATACGCCTACCTCGCGGGCGCGGCCTATGACTTCAAGCTCGTGACACTTTATGGCGCGTGGGCGATGACAAGTGACGTGAGTACGCCGACAGGCAGCCACACGTACGAGGCGGGTTTTTCGATCCCGTTCACACCGGCCGATTTCCTGCTTGCTGAGTGGGCGCGTACGCAACGGTCCGGTCCTACGCATACGACCAACAGCCTTCGCAATACTGCCGCACTCGGTTACGACCATCTGCTGTCCAAGCGGACGGACATTTACGCAATTTACTCTATCGACAAGCTGAGCGATCATCCCATCGGCAACACCTTTGCCGTCGGCATTCGGCACACGTTCTAGAAAGCGTTCACCCTTTTGTCGTCACTTCCTGTCTCTGAAAAGCTCGGCGGCGAGGTCGGTTACGGGCCGGTCATATACGAGGGGCGTTCGGGATTCGCAAATTCCGCCGAGTCTGGTGCTAAGCTGCTGATTCGAGAGGGGAAACGCTGACATCCGCTCGGTAGTCCGTGACAGCGACGTGGACGCCAGCAGCGACAAGTGCCAGAACCCAGGCACCTCATGCGAAGGGATTCAGGGGCCGTCTTGCCTGAGCGCCGAGCGCACCGCTTGCGGGGTTTTTCCGGTCCATGCCTGAAATGCCCGCGCGAAGGAGTTGGGATCTTCGAAACCCAGCAGGAAGGAAATTTCTGCGCCGGACATTGATGAATTGACGAGGTAGTGTGTAGTGGTCAACTAATCCCGGACACTGCGTTAAGTTTTTCTTCCGCAACCGCCGGCGCCAGTCCGTCATTGAACTGATGCGGCCGTATCCAGTTGTACCGGTGCATCAGGTAGTGGCTGATGTCCCGGTGTGCCTCCTGCGCCGACATGTAGCCCACTGACGGTAGCCATTCGGTCTTGAAGCTGCGGAACAGCCTCTCCATCGGGGAGTTATCCCAACAATTTCCTCGACGGCTCATGCTCTGCTGTATCCGATAGCGCCAGAGGCGCTGACGGAATTTCCGGCTTGCATATTGGCCGCCTTGATCCGAGTGAAACAGCAAGCCTTGCGGTCGACCACGTTGCTCATAGGCCATCTCCAACGCCTGCACGACCAGATCGGCATCAGGGCGTGTCGAGAACGCCCAGCCAACAACCCGACGCGTGAACAGGTCGAGTACTACGGCCAGATAATGCCAACGTCCCTGCGCCCAGACATACGTGATGTCACCACACCACACCACACCTGATTCGGCGTACCAACCTCGAATTCGCGATTGAGATGGTTCGGGATATCGATCCGCTCGACCGTGGCCTGCTTGTAGGCATGGCGACCCGGCTGCTTGCAGATCAACCCGAGTTCTTCCATCAAGCGGCTGACCTTGAAGCGTCCAATCGCCGTACCTTCCTCGCGCATCATGCCCATGATGCTGCGACTGCCAGCAGAGCTTCGACTCTCGATGAACAGCTCGTGTACCCGGCTACGCAGTACCATGCGCTCGGTATCAACGCGTCGGGCTCGCCCTCGGTGTGCATACAGGCAGGACCGCGACACGTCGAATACCGCGCAGATCAGCTCGACCGATTCGCTTGCGCCAATCTGATCAATTACTTCGTACGTTCGATGCCTTCCGACATCAAGAGCGCGGTAGCCTTTTTTAAAATGGCCTTCTCACGCTCGAGGCGTTCGATACGCGCCTCGAGTTCCTGAATACGCTGTTGATCCGGCGTGATTGCCTTGCCCTGCGGCGTGACGCCCTGGCGTTCCATCTGAAGTTGCTGCACCCAGCGGCGCAGCACCGTCTCGCCGACGCCGACCGAGCGGCTTGCTTCCATATGGCTATAACCCTGGTCGAGCACCAGACAGGCGGCTTGCTGTTTGAACTCCGGGGAAAACGTACGTCGTTGCTTGCTCATCAGACACCTCTTCATGGCGACCATTCTCGCCTAAATCAGTGTCCGGATTCATTAGACCACTACAGTCGGGCGATGTGTCGGCGATCGCGGCCGGCGTCGTCGGGTGGGCGGTGTTTGCGCTGTTCCTGCACGACCCGTTGATCGGCGTGCGGCCGTTCGGTTGAACGTTCCGCGTACGCAGGCTCGGCGACCGCGTCACGCTGATCGGCCGCGGCCCGGCGCGCGAGCGGCAGGCATCGCCCGGCCTACCGGCCGACGCATTGCAGATCGGCGGCAGCATTGACCGACGGCGGGCACGATCGCGCGGCGGCTGGCGAGTTCGCCCGCGCATCGACGCGAGCGCATAGCGACGACGCTCGCGGCGCGCGCGTCAGATCGGCCTGACGAACAGCCCGACCGTCAGTGCCGCGCCGATACAGACGATCGCGATCCGCAGCACGCGCTCGTTCACGCGGTGCAGCGCCCATGCGCCGAGCAGGCCGCCGACGATCGCGCCGCTGCCGAGCGCAAGCGCCGCGCCCCAGTGCAATTGCGGCGAGGTGACGAACAGCAGGACCGCCGACGCGTTCATCACGCCCGCGAGAGCGTTCTTGGTCGACATCGCGTGACGCGGCGACAGGCCGGCCATCGTGAGCGCGGCCATCATCAGGAAGCCGATGCCGCCGCCGAAATAGCCGCCGTAGATCGCGATCAGGAACTGCGAGATCCCGGCCGCCATCGGGCCGAGATGCTGCGCGGCCTCGGTCGGCTTGCGGAAGAAGCTGCCCCATGCGAACACGACGGTTGCGAACAGCACGAGCCACGGCACCAGCTGCGAGAAGATCGACGACGGCGTTTTGAGCAGCAGCAGCCCGCCGAGCGCGCCGCCGATCACGCTGATCACGAACAGCGCGCGAAACGACAGCGTGCCTGCGCCGCGGACCATCTTGCGGCTTGCCCAGCCGGTCGTGACCTGGCCGGGAAACAGCGCGACCGTCGACGTGATGTTGGCCGCGAGCGGCGACATCCCCGATACGATCAGCGCCGGTAGCGTGACGAATGAACCGCCACCCGCGAGGGCATTCTGGAGACCGGCCCACAGGCCGGCGAGGATGATGAGGACGAGCATCGGTGCGCAGGAAGGGTAGCGTGGCAGGGCGCGCCGGCGGCGAGCGCGAGCGCGAAGGTGGCCCGATGGTAATGCAGGATCGCGTCCGCGCAAAGGCGGTGCGTGCGCTCCGTTTCAGACGCGCACGGGCGGCCGCCGTGCGGCGGCGCATCGGCCGGCTGCGTCAACCGGTCGTGTCAACCCGTCGCATCAACCAACCGCGTCACCCAACGGCGTCACCCAACGGCGTCAACCAACGGCGTCAACCAGCCGGCGCGGGCAGCGCCGACGCCCGGTCATTCGTTCGATTGCGCCGCGGCATCTTCCTGCGTATCGCCGTCGGCGTCCGGATAGACGATCGCACCGTCATCGCGGACCGTCGCGCCGGCCGTGATGCGCGCCGGCTCCACACGATTCAGGCCCATGATGTGCAGCACCGTCTCGCCGCGCGCGAGCAGGTAGTCGGACACGATACGCCGGTGACAGCGCCACCAGACGGCCTCCGAACACATGAGCGCGCAGCGCTGCTGCTCCCCGAGCGCGATCAGCCGCGCGAGGCCGGCGCGGAATTCCGGCGACAGCGCGTAGTCGGCGTACCGATGGAAGCTGCGGTTCGTCCAGAAGCCGTTGAGTGCGTCGGGCACGTCGCGCGACTTGCCGCGCAGCCCGCCGAGCTCGGCGATGTGCTCGTAGCCGATGTCGGCAGCGGCCAGCGCGTCGGGCAGCGTTGCCTCGTTGAACTGCGGGTTGGTGCGCGAGCGCGTCATCTTGCGGATATCGACGAGCAGCGTGATGTCGACGGCCCGCAGCATCGCGACGAGTTCGTCGAGCGTGCGGTTCGAATGGCCGATCGTGTAGAACGGGAGCGTCACGTGCGCTCCTTGCCGGCGACGCGTTCGAGCACGCGGCCGCGATGCGCGGCGATGTGGTCGGTGCGATCGCTTTTGATTTCGTATTGGGGATCGTCGGGCGACGCGCGATGACGATGGCCCTTGTAGTCGAAATCCTGCGTGTGCACCGCGATGATCGTGCCGGTCACGTAACCGGCTTCGGAATTCCAGCGGACATGGTCGCCCGGTTCGAACGGCGTCGTCATGCGTGAGCCTCCTCGTGGTGATGCTCTTGCGATACGGCCGCAAGCGGCGGGTGGAGCGAGCCACGCCAGTATGCACGTCGCCGCGCTTTCGCGCGTGCGAGGTGCATCGTGTGGGGCCTCGGTCAGGCTCGTCCATGCAATCTGCATGCCCCGTATCGACGTCTGAAGTGACATTTTTACTTCGCGAACGTTGACGACTTTGCTTTGGCCGACGGCTCGACGACGATCAGGCGAAGCAGATGAAAGTCGATCCCGATCCGATCGTCCGGCATTTGGCGCTGTCTCCGAACGACCGCCTCGAATCGGCGCGCGGTTCGGCAATGGACCGCCGACAGGACATCGTGCATCAGCAAAACTCTGGCAGTTTTTGCAGATGCGTTGTCATCTTCCACAAATTCATGCTGGCTGGATGTCGATAAAGTACGCATCACGCAGACGCTTCAAAGCACCGACGTGCCGGGTTCCCGTGCTTCGACCCGGTAGTGAACAAGCGTTGTGCGATGTCGATGGCCGCGATGCGTCATGAACCCATGATGCAGCGCTTCGAGCGCTGCTCAGCACCATCGACGGATTGCCGAGAGATCGACCGTAAGGTCGGGTCAGATTGGGGAGTTAATCATCATGAAACTTGTCATTTCGAAAGTCGCAAAGGCAATCGTGTCCGCGTGCGCCATTCAGAGGGCCGACGTCATGGTCTGCAATTCGGCGGGACAGCAGATCCCGTACGTCATGTTGTTCACCATGTATGGCTTCGTCTGAGCGCGGCGCCACGGCCTCACAAGGAAGGAGATTCTCATGCGCACGACAATTGCAGCGATACTCTGGTTCGTCACGTGCATCCCGTTTGCCGCGAGCGCCGGTGTAGTCGATGCGGGCTGCGCCGCGGCCGTGGTCACGAGCGGAAAGACGCGCGCCGAAGTGCGGGCCGAACTCGTTCAGGCAGAACGCGACGGCTGGATTTCGACTCACTCGCCCAGGCAGCGGACCTATCCGCCCGATATGGCGCAGGCTCGCCGGAATCGGGATGTCCGCGATGCAGGCGCGGTGGCGACGCCATCCTTGCAGGCGTCGAACCAGCAGCCTTGAACAATGACCCTGGCGTCCGCATGCTGGCGCTGCAATATCGCTGCATCGTCATGTAGGCTCCAGGGCGAGCCACGCTCAGAACTTATGTCGTATAGCGAGCCGATAAACCATCTGGTGGTTATTCGACGAATCTCCGGAGCCGCCGATGTTGGCGACGGCTGGCGCGCCCGTCGACGATGTGCCCGAAGCGCGCTGCCAGCCGCCGGAGAAGTACACGTCGGTACGCTTCGACAGCAGATAATCCAGCGTGAACGCCACCTGATTGTAGTGCTGGTTGCCGACGGCATTGCCTTGTGCCGTCGTGACGCTCCGCGCGTTCATGTAGTCGTACGCGACGCCGACGAAAAAGACCGGCGTGACACGGTAGTTCAACCCGATGTCGTAGTTGTTGAAGACGGCGGTACCGTTCATGAACCCCGCACCGAGATTGGCGTATTGAACGTTCGAATACGATGCGCTGATCGTCGCGTTTCCGATCGTGTAGGCCGCCGCGATGACGGCGTCCTGATAGGCCTGCGCGACCTGATAGGCCGAGTTCAGAGAGGAGGCCAGCAGATTGAAGCCGCTTGCATAGTTGGTGAACCATCCGTTGCCTGGCGTCGAGGTCGGGTGTTTGAAGTAATCGAACGCCGCGCCGATCTGAAGCGGACCGTGTGTGTAACCGACTCCAAGCGAATAGCCCGACATCGACGTGAAGTCGCCGGGTACGCCGCCAAGGCTATATTCGACGCCAAAGGAGAAGCCGCGGAAGTCCGGGCTCATGTAGCGCACGGAGTTGTTGAATCGCACGCTGTTGCTGGTGTTGTCGAAATCTCCCGGATGCGCGCTCGGCAGGTCGCCAACCGCCGCGGATCCGGCAAGAAACTCGGGGAAATACCACACCATGTCGTATTGACGGCCGGCGGTGAGAGAGCCGTAAGTGTCGCTGCTCAGTCCGACGAAAGCCTGCCGGCCGAACGCCGTGCCGCCCTGGGCAAACTGTCCGTTGTTCACGTTGATGCCGGACTCGAGCGTAAAAATCGCCTTGAGACCGCCACCCAGGTCTTCCTTGCCGGTCAGCCCCCAGCGGCTGCCGTCGATGCCGTCCAGCGAGTCCATGTAGACGGCTTTGCCGCCGCCTACGTTGGTCTGGTAATGAATGCCGTTGTCGATCTCGCCATAGAGTGTGACGCTGCTCTGGCTATGCGCGACGGAACTGGCCAGCCCCACGAGCGAGCCGACAATGATTTCGATTTTTTTGGTTTTCATGAGATCTCCGCAATCAAAAGGCCATACAAAAGAACGGTTCACTTGACGTTCATCGATTCAGCGAGCGGTACCGGTCAGGCCGAAAAGGATTTCTTCAGGCCGTTCTTCGTCAGGCCATAGCAAGCGCCCATCAGCGCCACGCAAGCCGCTGCAATGAGGATTGGCGCGGCTGCCACGCGAAACATCGCGTCGACGCTCCAGTTGTTCGCGTACAGGACGCCCGCGAGGTAAGTGCCGCCCGCGGCGCCGAGCCGACCGAATCCGTAGGCCCACGCGACGCCCGGGGCGCGCAATTCCGGGCTATAGAACAGCGTGCACAACGCGATCGCGCAGGTTTGTCCGCCGCTGATGCAAAAGCCGCAAAAGAAGATCGTCGTGAGTAAAGCGAGATGCGATGAGCCGATCGCGATGGAGATTGCGTACATCGACACGGCGCCGCCGACGTAGACCGCGGACAGAATTCTGTAAGGGCTCGTGCGATCCATGATGGGTCCCATCAGCAGACTGGCCACCATGCCGCCGATGATCACGGTGATGGTCGCCCAGACCACGAGCGCGGGTGGGAACGAGATGGACGCGAGAACGGTCGGCAGCCAGCTCTGCAGAAAATAGAACGCGGCCAGGTTGATGGCGAATACGGCCCACAGCAGGAATGTCCCCACGCGGAATTGTGCGGAGAACAACCCGAGCACACTTGCGTCTGCCGGCTTCTCTTCGTGAGTGACCAGTTCGCTGTCCGCTTGCAGCGTGAAATCGGGAAAGAGGCGCTTGGTTGCACGAAGCAATTCACCGGGCTGCGCGTTCGCCGACAGGTAGGCCACGGATTCCGGCAGCAGCGGGACGAGCAACACCGTCAAGCCGACTGCCGCGAGCCCGCCCAGCCACAGTGGGCCTTCCCAGCCGAACCGCGGGATCAACGCGCTGCTGCAGATGCCCGCGAAGATGAACCCCAGCGCATATCCCATGTAGACGAGAATGACGAAAGTCGCGCGGGTTCTCTTCGGGCTGAATTCCGAAACGAGGCCCACCGCGCAAGGCGTGGCCGCTCCGAGCCCGATGCCGGTGAGGAACCTCAAGGCGATCAGCTGCGGCACGCTGGTGGCAAAGACGGTCAGGACGGTGAACAGGCCGAAAGCAGCGGTTGCCACGAAAGCGATCTTCTTCGTGCTGAAGCGTCGGGTCGCGAACGGAATGCCGAAATTGCCGATCAGCAACCCGAAGAACACCGCTGAAAAAATCGCGCCGAATACCGCCTTGGGCAGTTGCCATTCTTTCGCGAGAACGGGCACGATGAAGCTGATGACCTGGGTGTCGAAGCCGTCGAAAAGCATCAGCAGCGCGCAGAAGGCGACGATGAAATACTGCCTCCTGCCGATTCTGCGACTGTCGATGATGTCGTAGACGTTGATTTTCCGTATTTCCACATCGTTCTCCTCGCGTTAAAAGAAAAGGTTTTACTTCGGGTATTGCATTTTCTTGCCGGGTTAAAGGTGGTGGCGCGAATGGGCGAGCATTCGGTGCCATTAAAATGGGATTGAAGAATCGACGATTAATGCGACGAATACTTGATAAATTTACGAAGCTGATTGTTGATGCAAATGCGGCGGCCCGGCGGATTCGATCGACGACCGTGCCGTCCCGTCCCGAACGGGGCGAGCGCCATGCACAATGGTGCGGCGCCATCGTCCGTTCGGTATTGGTGTGAAAAAACTGTCTCGCTTGATTTATTATTCCGTCGCTCCGTATTTCATTGCGTTTGAAGAAATCCGGGGCGCCGGGATCGTGAAGTCATCTTGATTGCACGGAGAAATATTGCCGCAGTCCAGGCAGTATTTATTATTCTTGTGTTGCCGCGGCGGTGCTCCGTTCGGCAGATTGTGCGGTGAGAGCGGTCGATCGAAGCGTAATTCGCGGTCGGTGGCCCGCTGAACTTCGCGGTGCCGTCCACGCCGATCTGCTCGACGCCATCGTGGGGTTCGCCCGGCTCGTCGAGCGTGCACGTGACGCGCCACAGCCCATGTACGAAGCACAATCGGGGCCGAACCGGACTGCATGGGCATCGACACCGTCGAACCGCTCACGCGCGAGCCCGGACGTCGGGCGTCCGGGAAGGGGCGGTCTCGCGCAATGAAGTCGTGGCGCCATTCCAGCGTGGCACGTGATGCGGCTGTGCCTGCTTATGCTTCGCATCGTTCGCCACAATTTCAACATGTCGCTAGAATGCCCGATATGAACCGTTACGTTAGCCTTCCTGATTTTGCGGATCCGGACGCGATCGATCGGCCGGCGGTAGCGATGTGCATGCACGTCGACGAGCATGCTGCCGAAATTCCGGTTCACAAGCATCAGAAGGGGCAGCTGGTGCTGGCGTTGCACGGCGCCGTGACCTGCCGGGTCGCGGGCGCGTTCTGGATCGTCCCGCCGCAATGCGGCGTCTGGATTCCCGGCGAGATGCCGCACAGTAACCATGCGACACCCAATGCCCGGCTTTGCTATCTGTTCGCCGAGCCCGGTGTCGTCGACTTGCCGACGGAGTGCTGCACGCTGTCCATTTCGCCGATGCTGCGCGAAATGATTCTGCATCTGGCCGGTGCGCCGCTCGACTACGAGCAGGGCGGCCATACCGACCGGCTTGCGCGCGTGCTGTTGCATGAGCTGACGTTGATGCCGGTCGAGCGCCTCTATCTGCCGGTTACGGATCATCCGCGCATCCGGCAGATGGCGGACGCATTGAACGCCAATCCCGGCGATCGCAGCACCGTCGCGCAATGGGCGAAGCGTCTCGCCATGAGCGAGCGTTCGCTGGCAAGACTCGTCGTCAGTGAAACGGGACTGACCTTCGGCCGCTGGCGGCAGCAGTTGCAACTGCTCGTTGCGGTGCGCGAGCTTGCCGGCGGCGCTTCCGTGCAACGCGTGTCGGACGAGCTCGGCTATGAGTCGGTAACCGCCTTCATCACCATGTTCAAGAAAGCGCTCGGGCATTCGCCAGGCCGCTATTTCGCCGCGCTGGCTCGCACGCAATCGGAGGCCGGGCTCGCGCCGGCGGCTGCGACCGAGATGGACGACCGAGCGGATGGCGCAGCGGACGTTGTGGGCGATGCATGAAGCCGCGCCTTCGCCCATTTTCCCGCCCGTGACGCCGGGTTCTCCATGCGAGACCGCGCGCATCGAATAGAAATGCTGTAGATCGCGCATTCCGCAGAAGACACTGCAGCCGATACCGCTTTGGCGGCCTTCAATACGACCACACATTCTGCGGCATCCCCCGTAATCTTTGCGCACTCGCCACTGAACTCGCATTGCTTTTACGGAGTTGCAAGATGACCGACTTATCGACGGGGACACCCTCGATCCTTTCCCTGGGCCAGACGAAAGTCGACGACGACCCACTCGAAACCGCCGAATGGCTCGATGCGCTCGATGGCGTGGTTCGGCATGCCGGTGCCGAACGGGCTCAGTACCTGTTCGATCGGCTCGCGGCCCACGCGTCGTCCAACGGTATCGCAACGGCGCGCCTCAATGTCACGCCCTACGTGAATACGATCGCCGTCGCTCAGCAGCCGCCGTATCCGGGAGACTTCGATATCGAAGAAAAGCTTGCCGCCGCGCTGCGCTGGAATGCGCTGGCCATGGTCGTGCGGGCCAATCGCGCCTACGGTGAACTCGGCGGGCATATTGCCAGCTATGCGTCGGCGGCCGACCTGTTCGAAGTGGGCTTCAATCATTTCTTTCGCGGCGCGAACGATGCCAACGGTGGCGATCTCGTCTATTTTCAACCCCATTCCGCGCCGGGCGTTTACGCGCGGGCTTACCTCGAAGGTTTTCTCGACGAAGCGCATCTCGAGCATTACCGACAGGAAATCACCGGTGCGGGCCTGTGTTCCTACCCGCATCCGTGGCTGATGCCGGACTTCTGGCAGTTCCCGACCGGCTCGATGGGCATTGGGCCGATCAACTCGATCTACCAGGCGCGCTTCATGCGCTATCTGCAGAACCGCGGACTGCAACGCACGGAAGGCCGCAAGGTGTGGGGCTATTTCGGCGATGGCGAAATGGACGAACCCGAGGCGATCGGCGCGCTGTCGCTGGCCGCGCGCGAGCGGCTCGACAATCTCGTGTTCGTGATCAACTGCAATTTGCAGCGGCTCGACGGACCGGTGCGCAGCAATGGCCGCATCATCGACGAACTCGAGGCGCAGTTTACGGGGGCGGGCTGGAACGTCATCAAGGTGTTGTGGGGTTCGGACTGGGATCCCCTGTTCGCACGCGATCGCAGTGGGGCGCTGTTGCGCGCGTTCGCGCACACCGTGGACGGCCAGTTCCAGACTTTTTCCGCCAACGACGGTGCCTACAATCGTGACCGCTTTTTCGGTCAGAACGCCGAACTGGCCGCACTCGCCGCGCATCTGAGCAACGACGATATCGACCGCCTGCGGCGCGGCGGCCACGATGTGCGCAAATTGCACGCTGCCTACGACAAGGCGTCGAAACACAGCGGGCAACCTACGGTGATTCTCGCGAAGACGATGAAGGGCTTCGGCATGGGCTCGATCGGCCAGGGGCGCATGACCACACATCAGCAGAAGAAGCTCGACATCGAACAGTTGAAGGCGTTTCGCGACCGCTTTCGCCTGCCGCTCTCCGACGACGATGTCGAACAACTCAAGTTCTACAAGCCGGACGAAAGCAGTGCCGTCATGCAGTATCTGCACGCGCGCCGTGCGGCGCTGGGCGGCTACCTTCCGCGCAGGCGCACAGCGGCGTCGCACGCGCCGGCCGTGCCCGCGATGTCGTCGTGGGGACGATTCGCGCTCGATACCAACGACAAGGAAATGTCGACCACGATGGCGTTCGTGCGCATGCTCGGCAACCTGTTGAAGGACGCCGAGCTGGGGCCGCGTGTGGTGCCCGTCGTCGCCGACGAGGCGCGCACCTTCGGCATGGCGAATCTGTTCCGGCAAATCGGCATCTATTCTCCGCTCGGTCAACTGTACGAGCCGGAAGACATGGGTTCGATGCTTTATTACCGTGAGGATACCGGCGGCCAGATTCTGGAAGAGGGCATCTCCGAGGCGGGCGCGGTGTCGTCGTGGATTGCCGCGGCGACGTCATACAGCGTGCACGATCTGACGATGCTGCCGTTCTATATCTACTACTCGATGTTCGGTTTCCAGCGCATCGGCGACCTGATCTGGGCGGCTGCCGATCAGCGCGCGCGCGGTTTCCTGATCGGCGCGACGGCCGGCAAGACGACGCTCGGCGGTGAAGGTCTGCAGCATCAAGACGGCACGAGCCACCTCGCGGCCTCGACGATACCGAACTGCCGCGCGTACGATCCGGCCTTCGCGTACGAAGTGGCGATGATCGTCGACGAGGGCATGCAGGAGATGATCGCGCGTCAGCGCGACGTCTTTTACTACATGACGGTCACCAACGAAAACTACGCACAACGTTCGTTGACTGAAGCGGATCTCGATCGCGTCCGTAGCGGCGTGCTCAAGGGGATGTACGTGCTGGAGCCCGCGCAGATCGAGATCGCGCAGGTGCAGTTGCTCGGCTCGGGCGCGATTCTCGGTGAGGTCCAGGCCGCGGCACGGATGTTGAAAGACGACTGGAATATCGACGCGGCCGTCTGGAGCGTGACGAGCTTTACCGAATTGCATCGCGACGGCGTGTCCGCGGAGCGTGCGCAGCGGCTACTGGATCACGGCGAGCCTGCGGTGCCCTACGTGACGGCCGCCCTGGGCGCCGCACGTGGACCGGTGATCGCCGCGACCGACTATGTGCGCGCCGTGCCCGAGCTGATCCGCGCGTATGTACCGTCCCGCTACGTCGTGCTCGGCACCGACGGCTTCGGGCGCAGCGATACACGTGCGGCGTTGCGTGCGTTCTTCGAAGTGGACCGTGCGTCGATCGTGATCGCCGCGCTGAAAGCACTCGTCGACGAGGGCCGGCAGGACCCTGACGTCGTGCGTCAGGCGATCGACCGATACGGGCGAAGCGGAACCGGGCTGACCGAACCCTGGCTGGTCTAGCACCCGTTGACCGGTGAGCGTCGTGCGAGCGGCGCGCGAAGTGGCTGCTCGAAGGCCTTGCGCGTCCATCGGTCCATCGCGGGAAATCCGATCGAATCAAGTGCGTCCGACCTGATGAAGAGGGGGCGTTGACTGTTGAAATGCTTGCTGTTGGAGACGAATGTGCGGGTGACACGAATAGAAGTGCCGGATATCGGCGATTACAAGAACATCCCCGTGATCGAAGTTCTGGTGGGAGTCGGACAACGCGTCGAACGGGAGCAGTCGCTCGTCGTGCTCGAGTCGGACAAGGCGACGATGGATGTGCCCAGTCCCACCGCTGGCGTGATCAAGGAGATGAAGGTCGCCGTCGGCGAGACGGTGTCGCAAGGCACGTTGATCGCGCTGCTCGACAGCGACGGCGAGCGGCAGGACGACGCGGCGCCTGTGCCTCCGGCCGCCTCGGCTGCGCGCGATCTCGCGTGTCCGTCGGCGAATGTCGCGACAGGGCTGGTGCCGGCGCTTGCGCCGGCGCCCGAACTGAACTCCGCATCCGCGCCATTGCATCACGCGCCGGCGCGCGAAGGCGAGCCGTCTCGCGCCAGCCACGCATCGCCGTCGGTGCGCAAGTTCGCGCGCGAGCTCGGCGTCGACGTCGCGCGCGTGTCGGGCAGCGGCCCGAAGGGCCGCATCACCAAGGACGACATCACGGGCTTCGTGAAGGGCGTGATGTCGGGCCAGCGCGCGGCGCCGGGCGCGGCAGCCGCGCCGGCAGGCGGCGGCGAGCTGAACCTGCTGCCGTGGCCGAAGGTCGACTTCGCGAAGTTCGGCCCGTTCGAGCCGAAGCCGCTGTCGCGCATCAAGAAGATCTCGGGCGCGAACCTGCATCGCAACTGGGTGATGATCCCGCACGTCACGAACAACGACGAAGCGGACATCACCGAGCTCGAAGCGCTGCGCGTGCAGCTGAACAAGGAGCACGAAAAGGCGGGCGTGAAGTTCACGATGCTCGCGTTCGTGATCAAGGCGGTGGTGGCCGCGCTGAAGAAATTCCCGACCTTCAACGCGAGCCTCGACGGCGACAACCTGGTGTTCAAGCAGTACTACCACATCGGGTTCGCGGCCGACACGCCGAACGGTCTGGTCGTGCCGGTGATCCGCGATGCGGACAAGAAGGGCCTCGTCGACATCGCGAAGGAAATGGCCGAGCTGTCGAAGGCCGCGCGCGACGGCAAGCTCAAGCCCGATCAGATGCTGGGTGGCTGCTTCTCGATCTCGTCGCTCGGCGGGATCGGCGGCACGCACTTCACGCCGATCATCAACGCGCCGGAAGTGGCGATCCTCGGGTTGTCGCGCGGGCAGATGAAGCCGGTGTGGGACGGCAAGCAGTTCGTGCCGCGGTTGACGATGCCGCTTTCCCTGGCGTTCGATCATCGCGTGATCGATGGCGCCGAAGCCGCGCGGTTCAATGCTTATCTTGGCGCGTTGCTCGCGGATTTCCGTCGCATCATTCTTTGATGAGAAGAGGGGCTCGCGGGGGCGTGCGTTTTTGTCGGTGCGCCCCGTACTGTCGTTGAACCTGTTTTGCATACGGTCTGCTAGCGTCGCCCCTGCGCGGGGCGGCGGTTACTTTTCTTTGTCTTCCAAAGAAAAGTAACCAAAAGAAAGGCGCGTCCTTGGGCGGACAGCAAAGGTGGTTCTGCCCAGGTTCGCGTTCTCTTGTCAGGCCGTGGCCGGTTCATCGCGCGAGTTTCCATTCCCTCTCTCCGTAGCCAACAAGAAGGGGACGTACATGAGTCTCATCGAAGTCAAAGTTCCAGATATCAGCGATTTCAACGGCATCGATGTCATCGAAGTCAACATCAAACCCGGCGACGTGATCGAAAAAGAGCAAACGCTCCTCACGCTCGAATCCGATAAGGCATCCATGGAAGTGCCCAGCCACATCGCAGGCACCATCAAGGAAATCAAAGTCAAAGCCGGCGACAAAGTCTCCCAAGGCACCGTGATCGCACTCGTCGAAGCGTCCGCAAACGCCACCGCACCGGCGAAAGCACCAGAGCCCGCCAAGCCCGTCGCGGCCGCGGCACCGGCTGCGGCTCCGGCACAGGCCGCAGCCGCAGCCGCTGCCGCTCCGGCGCCGCAAGCCGGCAGCTACGGCGGCTCAGCCGACATCGAGTGCGACATGCTCGTGCTCGGCGCCGGCCCCGGCGGCTACTCGGCCGCGTTCCGCGCCGCCGACCTCGGCATGAAGACGGTGCTCATCGAACGCTATTCGACACTCGGCGGCGTATGCCTGAACGTCGGCTGCATCCCGTCGAAAGCGCTGCTGCACACGGCGCTGGTCGTCGAGGAAGCCGCAGCGCTCGCGTCGCACGGCATCACGTTCGGCAAGCCCCAAGTCGACCTCGACAAGCTGCGCGACTTCAAGGGCGGCGTCGTCAAGAAGCTGACCAGCGGCCTCGCCGGCATGGCGAGGGCGCGCAAGGTCGAAGTCGTGACCGGCATCGGCGCATTCGTCGACCCGTTCCACATGGAAGTGCAGGGCGACAACGGCAAGAAGATCGTCAAGTTCAAGCAGGCCATCATCGCCGCCGGCTCTCAAGCAGTGAAGCTGCCGTTCATGCCGGAAGACCCGCGCGTCGTCGATTCGACCGGTGCACTCGAGCTGCGCCAGCTGCCCAAGCGGATGCTCGTGATCGGCGGCGGCATCATCGGCCTCGAAATGGCGACGGTGTACTCGACGCTCGGCGCCGAGATCGACGTCGTCGAAATGATGGACGGCCTGATGATGGGCGCCGACCGCGATCTCGTGAAGGTCTGGGAAAAGTTCAACGCGAAGCGCTTCGGCAACGTGATGCTGAAGACCAAGACGGTCGGCGCGGAAGCGAAGGAAGACGGTATCTACGTGAAGTTCGAAGGCGAGAAGGCACCCGCGGAAGCGCAGCGCTACGACCTTGTGCTCGTCGCGGTAGGCCGCAGCCCGAACGGCAAGAAGATCGGCGCGGACAAGGCGGGCGTCGCGGTCACCGAGCGCGGCTTCATCGACGTCGACAAGCAGATGCGCACGAACGTGCCGCACATCTTCGCGATCGGCGATATCGTCGGCCAGCCGATGCTCGCGCACAAGGCCGTGCATGAAGGCCACGTCGCAGCCGAAGCCGCGCACGGCGAAAAGGCGTACTTCGACGCGCTGCAGATTCCGTCGGTGGCATACACCGATCCGGAAGTGGCATGGGCCGGCAAGACGGAAGATCAGTGCAAGGCCGAAGGCATCAAGTACGGCGAGGCGGTGTTCCCGTGGGCCGCATCGGGCCGCGCGATCGCGAACGGCCGCGACGAAGGCTTCACGAAGCTGATCTTCGACGAGGAAACTCATCGCGTGATCGGCGGCGGCATCGTGGGCCTGAACGCGGGCGACCTGATCAGCGAAGTGTGTCTCGCAGTCGAAATGGGCGCGGACGCCGAAGACATCGGCAAGACGATTCACCCGCACCCGACGCTCGGCGAATCGGTCGGCATGGCCGCCGAATTGTATGAAGGCGTCTGCACGGACTTGCCGCCGCCCAGAAAGGCCTGATCGCCATCTCGGCTTGCGTGTCGCAAGTATGACGAGTTGCGGGTTTTCCCGAGCGTGCGGCGACAATGACCGTTTTTGGTGATAACTCGACTTTTTATCAGAATTTTCCGCGGAGCTGCCAGGCATAAACTTGTTCATCAGGTGATGTTGTTCGAATGCCTGCTGGAGCGGAAATCGATGTTCTGCCGCGCAAGCGAGCGTTCGAACTTCAGGGCACCGGAGCCTTGTGCAAAGAGGAGACGCGGGCTATGAACGTTGCGCTGGACAGGATAGACCTTAGCATCCTGAGTGAACTTCAGGAGGACTCAAGTTTGACGAATCTCGAACTGGCGGCTCGAGTCAACCTGTCGCCCTCTCCCTGTCTCGTCAGGGTCAGAAATCTGGAGCGTCTCGGTGTAATCAGCCGACGCGTCGCCGTGCTCAATGCGTCCCTGCTCGGCCTGGGCATCATGGCCATCGTCGAGATCAGTCTGGAGCGGCAGGGCATGCAGGCGCGGGAGAGTTTTGCCGACACGGTCAGAGGCATCACCGAAGTCATGGACTGCTTCATGATGACCGGGCAAACCGACTATCTGCTGCGGGTGGTGGCGAGAGATCTCGTCGAACTCGAACACATCATCACGCACAAGCTGACGTCGCTTCCCGGTGTGGCCAGCGTTCGCTCGAACGTCGTCCTGAAACGGCTTGCCAACAAGACGACGCTTCCCATCGACAAGACGCGGCCTATCCAGATTCATGGACTGGCGCAGGCGTCGTGATCACATCGCGTAAGGTGCTCTCATGAGTAACGCAATGTCCGCCGGCCGGCCGGCAGATTCGCGCGCCGACATCGCAACGGCGTTGGAGATTATCGAAGAAGCGCGCGCCGGGCGGATGTTCATTCTGGTCGACGACGAGGACCGTGAGAACGAAGGCGACCTCGTCATTCCCGCGCAATTCGCCACGCCCGACGCCGTCAACTTCATGGCGACGCATGCGCGCGGCTTGATCTGTCTCGCGATGACTCGCTCGCGCTGCGAATCGCTGGGTTTGCATTTGATGAGCCGAATCAACGGTTCGCGGCACGAGACGGCCTTCACGGTGTCGATCGAGGCGCGTGACGGTGTGAGCACCGGCATCTCGGCGGCCGACCGCTCCCGCACGATTTCGCTGGCGATCAATCCGGAAACGGGGCGAGACGAGCTCGTTTCTCCCGGACACGTCTTTCCGCTCATGGCGCGCGACGGCGGCACGCTCGTGCGCGCGGGCCACACCGAGGCGGCGGTAGATATCGCCCGGCTGGCCGGGCTCGCACCGGCCGGTGCGATCTGCGAAATCATGAACGACGACGGCACCATGGCGAGGCTGCCGGACCTCATCGCCTTTTCACGGCGGCATCAGCTGAAGCTGGGCACGATCGCCGATCTCATCGCGTATCGCCGACGAACGGAACGGCTCGTCGAGGCCGTTGAACACGGGAGCTTCACCGAGCCGAATGGACGGCATTGGCGGATCGTGGTCTACCGGAACCGGATCGATCAGGTCGAGCATATCGCCTTCGTCATGGGCGATCTACGGGGCGCCGACCCCGTTCTCGTGCGCATGCATGCGATGGATACCATGAACGACGTCATCGGCGGTCACCACCTCGCGTCCCTGCGCGGCGCGGCGCGTTTGCTGGAGAACGAGAATCGCGGCGTCATCGTGGTGATCCGCGAATCCCGCCCGACGGCCGTGTCCGAGCGGGTGCGTGCCATGATGCATCCCAAGCCTGCCGAGCCGGAACTGCGCGATTACGGAATAGGCGCGCAAATTCTCACCGAACTCGGCGTGAAGAACATGATCCTGCTCTCCAATCATGAAAGAACGATCGTGGGCCTGGAGGGCTACGGTTTGAACATGGTCGAGCAGAGAAAAATAGAGCGAATTCACGACGATCAGGAAGTTTGACGCCATCCGGTCGCGCCGCCGTGCCGATGCAGAAATCGGGTCGTCCCGTTCCGATCGCGGGAGCGTTGTTCCGGATGAAGTCGTGACGCTCATCGCAGGGCGTTTCGTGACCATAAAAGCAACTGGAGGAGAGATGAGACACGCAGAAAACCCCGACATCGTCGGCGCGCGCGCGAGCGCCGTGGCCGCGGGGCGGCCCGCATGAAAACGACGGCGGAAAATCCCTATACGATCGGACTCGAGCGCGACCCGGCGAACTTCATTGCCTTGTCGCCGCTGACGTTTCTCGAACGCGCCGCGTCCGTCTGGCCGGAGCGCACGGCCATCGTGCACGGCACGATACGCCGCGACTGGGCCGAAACCTACCGGCGGTGCCGGATGCTCGCCGGCGCGCTGCGCGGGCGCGGCATCGGCAACGGCGATACGGTGGCGATGATCGCGGCCAATACGCCCGAACTGTTCGAGGCACATTTCGGTGTACCGCTTTGCGGCGCTGTCCTGAACACCATCAACACACGGCTCGATGCCGACACGATCGCGTTCATTCTCGGCCACGGCGACGCGAAGCTGCTGATCACCGACCGCGAATTCTCCTCGACGGTGAAGAAGGCCCTGGCACGGCTCGGCCGCGCCATTCAGGTCATCGACATCGACGACCCACAGTTCGGAGAAGGCGATCTGCTCGGCGAAAAAGACTACGAGGCGTTGCTGCAGGAGGCCGCGCACACAGAATTTTCTGTCGCGATGCCGGAAGACGAATGGCAGGCCATATCGCTGAACTACACATCCGGCACGACGGGCAATCCCAAGGGCGTCGTGTATCACCATCGCGGCGCATATCTGAACGCAGTATCGAACGCACTATCGTGGCATCTGGACGAGGACACGACCTATCTATGGACCTTGCCGATGTTTCACTGCAATGGCTGGTGCTTTCCGTGGACCATGGCGTTGGTGGCCGGCACCAGTGTTTTTCTGCGCCATACGCGGGCCGAGCGGATTCTCGCCGCCATCCGCACCGAGGCGGTCACGCATTTTTGTGCGGCGTCCGTAGTGTTGAACATGATCAATAACGCCGCGCCGGAGCTGAAAGCCGGCATCCGTCATGGAGTCAAGGTCATGACCGGCGGTGCGCCGCCGCCCGCTTCGGTGATCGCCGGCATGGAGCGCATGGGCTGGGACGTGACGCACGCCTACGGGTTGACCGAGTCCTATGGGCCGGTCGTGCAATGCGTGTGGCGCGACTCGTGGAATGCACTCGATCTCGATGCGAAAGCGCGGCTCAAGGCCCGCCAGGGAGTGCGCGGCCCCGCTCTCGAGGCAGTGATGGTAGCCAGCCCCGATACGCTGGAGCCTGTTCCAAAAGACGGGCAAACGCTCGGCGAGGTATTTCTGCGCGGCAACAACGTGATGAAGGGCTACCTGAAGAATTCGGACGCCACCGTGGAGGCATTTTCCGGCGGGTGGTTTCACACGGGCGATCTCGCGGTATGGCATCCCGATGGCTACCTGGAAATCAAGGATCGCTCGAAGGACATCATCATCTCGGGAGGCGAAAACATTTCGTCGATCGAGATCGAGGACATACTGTATTCCCATCCCGCCGTTCTGGAGGCGGCAATCGTCGCGCGTCCCGACGACAAGTGGGGCGAGACACCTTGTGCTTTCATCGCGCTCAAAGACGATTCGGCGGTGACCGAAGCGGACATCATCGCGTTTTGCCGCGAGCGGCTGGCACATTTCAAGGTGCCCAAGACCATCGTGTTCTCGCCGCTGCCGAAGACAGCGACCGGCAAGATCCAGAAGTTCCACTTGAGGGAGCGGGCGCGCCAGCTGTGAAAGGGGCGGCGGCGTAGCGCCAGCCGCCGCGTTTCGATCAGCGCGAGGACGCCTCCTTCTGGTCCACGCGAAACTTGCCGGGACTTTGTCCCATGGTCTTCTTGAACATGGTGATGAACGAGTTCGGACCTTCATAGCCGAGCTCGAGCGCCACTGCGTGAACCGACGCGCCTGCCGACAATCGCTGAAGCGCAATGATGATATGCAGACGCTCGCGCCAGCGCCCGAAGGTCATGCCGGTTTCGCTGCGTACCAGCCGCGCGAGCGTACGTTCGCTCATCGCATATCGGCGCCCCCATTCCGCGATCGTGCTGCGGTCGGCGGGGTTGTCGAGCAACGCCGAAGCGATCTGTTGAAGCCGGGGATTGTCGGAGATCGGGAGAAAGACGTCGTCGGGCGCCAGCAGCGCGAGCTGATCCAGCAGCACTCTGGCGAGCCGGCCCACCGGGCCGTCCTTCGGATAGTCGGGCGGAAACCTGGCCAGTGAACGGATCAACTCGCGGATGAGCGGCGTGATCGTAAAGCTGCGGCAGTCGGTGGGCAGGCCGGCCTCGTCGGGCGGAATGAAGATGACGTACAGCTTGGCGAAATCGGAAGCATGATTGCTGTGCGGAATGCCGCCCGGAATCCACACCGCGCCGTTGGGCGGGACGATCCACCATCCGCTCGGCGATCGGCACATGACCGACCCGCTCAATGCGACGACCAATTGCCCCTTGCGATGAACGTGCATCGGCAGCTCATCCTCTTTTCCGCTCGTCTCCAGGAGAACGGAAATGACCGGCAAATCGACGGAGTCCGGATCGAACGGCTGATAGTTGATCTTCACCGGGTCTGTCATGGCTCGCGAAGCGGACATGCCGATTTCAGGATTGTTGGGTTCCACGGTTCACTCGCTTTCTGCGCCTGCCTGGCCTCGGTGAATTCATGTATCGCCGCCCTCGGTGCAACATACGGTGGGCCATCCGACTGACGCGATTTTAATCCGCCGAATCAACGATGGCGCCGGCAAATCAAAATTAAATTTGGCCCCGTCGGACCTACACTGACTCGATGTAAATTCACGAGACATCAGGTATGAAAACCGACGAATTGATTTGCACACGGATCGACGCGGACGTCGTGCAACTGACGATCGACCGGCCGCCGGCGAACGCACTGAACGAACCGCTCATCACCGCATTGATGTCCGTCTTCCGCGACTTCGCTCGACACGACGTGCCACCCGGCATCGTGTTCACCGGGGCGGGAGAGAAGTTCTTTTGTGCCGGCGGCGATATCAATGAAGTGGCGGACCATGAGCTCGCCCTGTCGCGCATGGAAGCGTTCCACGCGTTCCTGGCGCAACTCGAGCAGTATCCGAGCCCGCTCGTGTGCGCGGTCAACGGCTATGCAGTGGGTGCCGGATTCGAAATGGCGCTGCATGCGGACTACGTCGTCGCGTCCGCTGAATCCCGGCTAGGATTTCCCGAGATCAATCACGGCCTGTTGCCCGCGGCAAAAGGCATGCGCCACGCAGCGGCCCTGCTGGGTCGGCGTGCCGCGCGTTCGCTGCTTTTCTCCGGTGAACTGATCACGGCCGGAGAAGCGTTGGCGATAGGCGCGGTGGACGCGATCTCCGCGCACGATGAAACGCTGAGAGACGCGCTGGCCAAATGCCGCGCGCTTTGCGCCAAAGATCGCCAGCTGTTCGCCGCCATCAAGCGAACGCTGCGCGAGAGTCCACGGATGAACGACGAAGCTCTGCTGCAGATGACGCTCGATGACCTGCGTGGATATCTCGGCAACGCGCGGACCGCGGACGCAAGATCCAGATTTCTGAACCGCAATAAGAAGGCCTGATCGTGAGCAATCTCAAACTGCCGGAAACGCTGCATCTTGCGCGCATGACGTATGAGGGCGTGGCGGCCGCATTGGCCACGCAGTTCGATCGCGTCATCATTCCTTGCGGCGCAATCGAGCAGCACGGCCCCCATCTGCCGCTGAGCATGGATGCCGATCATGCTGACGCGCTGGCCGTGGAAATCGCCACGTTGCTGGGGCGAACCCTGATCGCGCCGACGATACGAGTGGGATGCTCGAAGCACCACATGGCCTTCCCGGGCACGATCTCGTTGCAGGAGCACACGTATGCCGCGCTCTGCCACGATTACTGCGTGAGCCTCGCGGCACATGGATTCAAGTGCATCTATCTGTTCTCGGCGCATGTCGGTAACTTCAATGCCCTTCATGCGATGTTGCCGGAATTGCGACAGGCCGTCGGGCCAGACGTCCAGGTGCTTGCCTATACGGATCATCAGGCGTGGCTGCGCGAATGGCGACTGGCCGTCGAGGAAGCCGGCGGCGATCCGGAATCCGTGGGCGGACACGCAGACATCGCCGAAACCTCCCTGATGATCCACCTTGATCCGGACAGTGTGCGACTCGCTCGACTCACGGCCGGCCACGTGGGCGCCATGACGACCGAGCAATTGAACCGGATGTGGAAGGAAGGCGTGGCGTCGATCTCCCGAAACGGCGTGCTGGGCGATGCGCGAGGATCGTCACGCGAGATCGGCGAGGCCTGTTTGCGTGCGACCGCGAGGCTTCTCGCGTCGGCATTTGCGGCCGAATCGTCGACCTAGAAAAAGACGGAGAGCCGGCAGCATGATCTGCCGGTATCGGCAAGGTTGCGGCATGAAAAGAATAAAAAATGCTGCGGGATGTGCGGCAATATTTATTCACGGAAACAAAAGAGACATCAAGGCAGAAAAGGCATCCGGATGGATGAGTATCGCTATCCAATCTGGATGGGCTGTTTCTAAATCAAGTTAAACGACGATGTTAATTGGTTGGCGGCGTGACACTGCCCGAACCTCGGCAGCCGTTCGCGCGCGCCGTGAATTTTCGAATTACGACTGTCAAGGAAAAGAAAATGCCATTGAAATTCGGTTTTTGGTCCGAGCAGGAGACGCAGGTCGGGCATAGCTACTCGAACAGGCTTCGCGAGCTGGTTCGCGAAGCGCGCTTCGCCGAGCAAATGGGTTTCGACTTTGTTGCGTTGTCGGAGCAGCACTTTGCGCTTGGCGGCGTGTCGAGTTCGGCGCCTGAAGTGGTGTTCGGTTATCTCGCGGCCGTCACTTCGCGAATCAAGCTGCGTCCTGCCGTGGCGCTGATGCCGAAGGCCATCAATCACGCGCTGCGTACCGCGGAACGGCTGGCGGCCACCGACATCCTCTCCGAAGGCCGGATGGAGATGTATTGCGGGCGCGCGAACACGACGATCGCAATGCGCGCGTTCAACGTATCGCCGGAGGAAACCCTGCCGCAAATGGAAGAGGGCATGGCGCTGTTGCGCAAAGCGATGCGTGAGGACGTGTTCACCTTCGAGGGAAAGTATTACCAGGTGCCGCCCCGGTCGCTCGTGCCGAAGCCGTTGCAAAAACCGTATCCCGTCCTCGGCGTTGCAGCCACCAGTGCGAACAGCCATGCCTGGGCCGGCTCGGAAGGTCTCGCGGTGATGAGCCATGCGATTTATCAGGGATGGGAGAAACAGAAGGGGCTGCTGGACACCTACTGGAACAGCTGGAAGCGCGATGAGACCGGGCCGTTGCACAAGCCGCGCGCCGGCATGCCGATCTTCATCGGTATCGGCAAGACCGACCAGGAAGCGAAGGACATTTACGCCGGCGCGATCATGAACTATGCGCGCATCTCGACCGATGCGTATCCGCGGCTCGCCAAACTCGCCGACAACTACGCATACATGGCCGAAAGCGTGCCCGCGATGCAGCGCGCCGCCGAAGATTGGGACTACCTGCTGAACGAATCCGCCACCACGGTGTGCGGAAGCCCCGATACCGTCATCCGTCAGTTGGAGCAATACGAGAAGCTCGGAATCGACGAGGTGCTGCTGCATATCGACTCGGTGCCGCACGAGCAGATCATGTCGACGATCGACATGGTGGGCCGTTACGTGATTCCGCATTTCAACGATCGCAACAATATCGTCCGCCCGACCGACGAGTTGCTCGAGAAGATTCGCGCCATGCGTCCGCAGGCCGCCAACCCGAAGCAAAGTCAAGGATGAACCTATGAATACGTCTTCGCGCTATCAGTATCTGAATGTCGAACAACGGTCCTCCGGTGTCGCGATCGTTACGATGAATCGCCCGGAAATCCTGAACGCCATCAATTGGGACATGCACGACGAACTCGAACGGGTATTCGTCGAGCTGGATCACGACAAAGCGGTCAAGGCGATCGTGTTGACCGGCGCCGGTCGCGGGTTCTGCTCGGGCGGCGACCAGAAGTCGATCGACAACGGCAATATCCCGTCGGCGACGCGTGGTGGCCGTCACCTCATAAGAAACATGCTGGAGGTCGAGGTGCCGATCGTGGCGGCGGTCAATGGCGTGGCCGTGGGCCTGGGCGCGACGCTCGCGCTGTTCTGCGACATGATTTATGCGAGCCCGACCGCACGGTTCGCCGATACGCACGTCAATGCCGGTGTCGTCGCGGGCGACGGCGGTGCGGTGATCTGGCCGCTTCTGCTCGGGCCGGTCCGCGCGCGGCACTATCTGATGACGGGCGACTTCGTCAGCGCGGAGGAAGCGCTGACGATGGGGATGATCAACAAGATCGTCGAAAGCGACAAGCTGCTGGAGGCGGCGATCGATTACGCGGAACTGCTCGCGAGCGGCCCGCGCGACGCGATCGTCTGGACGAAGTACTGCGTCAACAAGCTCGTCAAGCAGAATGCCCATCTGCTTCTCGACACGTCGATCGCTCTGGAGACGATCACGTTCAATTCCCCCGAGCGCCGCGAAGCGGTGGCTTCGTTTACCGAAAGGCGCAAGCGCTTTGGAGACAACTGGAAATGAGCGCGGCACCGTGGACTTCCGGCAATCAATTCGCGACCACCACCATTCCGGCCTTGCTGATCGAGCGCGTGAAGAACGACGCCGACGCAAACGCGTTCTTTCAGAGGCGTGCCGGAGCGTGGGTGCCCACCACCTGGAAGGGCTATGCGAACGCAGTCTGTTCCGTATCCGCAGCCCTCGGCGCGGCCGGTGTCGCACGAGGCGATCGGATTGCCATCATGGGCGACGTATCGCAGGAGTGGCTGATTGCCGACATGGCGACGATCTGCTCGGGCGCGGTGACGGTAGGCGTCTATTTCACCGCGTCGGTCGAAGAGGTGCGCTACTACCTGGAGGATTCAGGGGCGACACTCGCTTTTGCCGGAAGTGCCGAACAGCTTCGGGTCATGAAAGCGGCCGATACGTCCAGCCGGCTCCTCAAGATCGTGGTGCTCGATCCGGACTGGAAGCGCTCGCCTGACGAAACCGGCATGAATGTCGTTTCACTCGCCGAGTTCGCGTCGCATTTTGACGGCGACGAAGTCGCTTATCTGCGTGAGCAGTCAGAGCTTGCGCGGCCGACGGACCTGGTGAGCCTGGGTTACACCTCGGGAACCACGGGGGCGCCGAAAGGCGCGATGCTGACGCACGTGTCGATGCTCGCGGGCGCGTTCACGTGGCCGACCTTCTGTCCGGCGATATTGTCCGAACCGCAGCGCATGGTGATCCATCTGCCGCTTTCGCACACGGTCGCGCGCATTCAGGCGACGACGCTGCCGTTGATCGCGAAGACGGTACCTTACTTCGTCGACGTGTCGGCCGATTTCGCGAAGTGCATTCAGGAAGTCAGACCGACGTCCTATATGGCGCCGCCGCGCTTCTATCAGAAGTTCGCGACCCAGATCATCAACCACGTGAACGGCAGCAGCGAAGCCGAGCGGAGAAACTACACGCTCGCGCTCGGCATCGCGCGGGAAGTGCTGGCCGATCGCCAGGATGCAGGCACGGGCGACCCGTTCAAGGAACAGCTCTACGCCATCTGCCGTGAGCACGTGTTCAAGCCGTTGCTGGCCAGAATCGGCTTCGACGATTTGCGCTATCCGTACACGGCCTCCGCTCCGGTGCCGCCCGAGGTCGTCACGCTGTTTCAGTTGTGGGGCGTCAACCTGAAAGAGAATTACGGGCAAACGGAGATGGTCGGCGGCAACCTCGCGCAGGTGACCGACTGGTCGAGGCCCGGCAACTCCGGCGTCCCGCTCGACGACCCCGCCTGGGAAACCCGCGTGTTGCCGGACGGCGAAATGATCGTTCGGGGGCCGGGGCTGTTCATCGGCTACTGGAACAAGGAAGCCGAAACGAAGGCCGCGCTGCGGGACGGCTGGCTGTACACCGGCGATATCGTCGACGTCGGCGCGGACGGGTCGTACAAGCTGATCGATCGAAAGAAGGAGCTCATCAATACGGCCGCCGGCAAATCGATCAGCCCGGTGCAGGTCGAAAACGAACTGCGCCAGAGTCCGTACATTACCGAGGCACTCGTGATCGGCGAAGGGCGCAAGTATCTGACGGCGTTGATCGAAGTCGACGGCACGCTCGCCATGGACTGGGCCAGGACGCACGACCCGTCGGTCACGCAGTACGCCGATCTGGCCAGTTCGCAGCCCGTTATCGACCTGATCCGTGAAGAAGTGGAAAAGGCAAATGCGAGGTTGGCGCGCGCGGAGCAGATCAAGGCGTTCAGGATATTCCCCGAGGAACTCACACCGGAAAACGGCGTGATGACCGCCACGCGCAAGAAACGCCGCAAGGCATTGATGGCACGCTACGCGCACATTATTGCCGGCCTTTACGACGATGCCGAAGAGCAGTTGATCAAGGAGCAGCTCGTCGGTTCAGGGACAGCAGCGTCCGTTCACCGGCAATAGGAATCGCCGGCAGCGCAATTGGCCACGAGAACCCGTCGACGGTGCGGCGTGGGTGATGAACGGTGCAACGCCACGGGTACTTCACCACGCATGCTTCATGCAAGGACCCGTGGCGCGCCGCCACGAAGCCGCACCGCCGTTCCGTCCACCGAGAGAGGTACCGCCGTGATAGCACTTTCCCCCGACCGCACGACCTTCCGCGAAGCCATGTCCCGTATCGGCGCAGCGGTGAATATCATCACCACCACGACACCTTCCGGCGATGTCGGCATGACGGTGTCCGCGGTGTGCTCCGTCACCGACGATCCTGCTACGGTGCTCGTTTGCATAGACCGGTCCAGCCGTCAATATGGACACTTCAGCAAGGCGGGCATCATCTGCGTCAACGTTCTTTCCCATGAGCACGAGATGCTTGCACCGATCTTCGCGGGCAAGGGCGATGTCCAGATGACCGAGCGCTTCACGTACGGCGAGTGGATCCGTCTCGTCACGGGTGCGCCGGTGCTGGCCACAGCGGCCGCGAGTCTCGACTGCACGGTGGACCGGAGCATCGACATCGGCACACATACGGTCTTTTTCTGCGCCGTGCAGGCGCTACATCTCGGCTCCGCGTGTACGGGCCTCGTCTATCACGGGCGCGCTTATCATCGGCTGCCGCAGCAGCATGCGTGACACGGCGCGGCCGTTCCCCAGCGACCACAAGGCCAGGCCGATTGTTGCCGTTCGAAGTTTCTGCTGACAGTGTCCGCCGATACTGCTGATGGGTGCGTTTGCGGTGGCGTAGTCAGCAAAGGACGAGAGCTACACCGGGACGATGGAAGTCGATGGTGGGCTGCCCCGGCGTTATACAAATAGCCGGTCTTCCGATGTAGAGCGATGACCTGGTGTAGGCGTTCATTATTAGCGCTAGCCGTGTTCAGAAACGTTGCTAGCGGAAATTCTCAAAGAAGCCTCGGCGAACAGGGACTTTTTGAAGCTTTCTGGCGGCTGCTTAGCCGTTGCGTTTCTGCAACGGAAACTTGGCCAATGTTCACTAACGTTGCTAGCACGTTGCACGTGTTCTTTAATACTGCTAGCGCACGTGTCGCGTGGATTGATAGGGATCCATATGGCTTCGATCGAAGAGCGGGCCGCTCGAGCAGCGAAGATTGCGTCCGTGCTTCGACCGCTTGGCAACGGCGTGCTTTCCCGACAGCAGGCTGAACGAGCAGCACAGCTATTAGGCGTTCACTGCACCACCGTATATCGCCTGCGTCGACGTTTCCTCGCAGATCCGGTCGCCAGCACATTAGAGCCAAGGCAGCCGGGTAGGGCGACCGGGGGCAGACTGGACGCCGCCGTCGAATGCGTCATCGACGAGGCCGTGCACGAATGGCTCCCTGATCAGCGACACCTTGCGCATCCTGCAACTGATCTTGTACTTGAGGTGAAACGTCGCTGCAGCGTTGCAGGTCTATCGCCTCCAAGCAGGTCAACAATTGCTCGACGGTGGCTCTCCTATCGCGAGCAGGATGCTTTGGCACGAGCTGCGCTCCCGAACGCTGCAGTTGCCCCTGGCACATTCCAGGTCCGACATCCGTTAGATATCGTGCAGGTTGATCACACGCAAGCGGACATCCTGCTCGTTAGCGAACTGGACGGACAGATTATCGGTCGACCGTGGCTGTCTGTGGCTCTCGACGTTGCTACGAGATGTGTGCTTGGCTTTTATGTCGCAATGGAGAGGCCGGGGGCTGCGACGGTAAGCTTGCTCCTCTCGCGCGTAGTTCTGCGCAAAGAGCCGTGGCTCGAAAGACTAGGCGTTGAGGCTGACTGGCCGATGCGCGGTATCCCTCGAACGCTGCATCTTGATAACGCGGCCGAATTCAAAAGCCGTGCCCTTCGCAGTGGATGCCGCGAGTACGGCATTGAACTGATGTACCGACCGGTGGGCAAGCCGCACTTTGGTGGCCACATCGAGCGGCTGAACAGGACCTTGATGGAGCGCGTACGTGGCCTCCCTGGTTCGACTGGATCGTCAGTCAAAGGGCGCAAGGCGCGCCAGGCCGAAAAGACAGCTTCGCTTACGTTGAAGCAGTTCGAGCAGTGGCTGGCTGTCGAGATCGGTAGGCGTTATCACTGCGGCCCCCACCGCGGTTTGTTGGGACTTCAGCCCGCGCAAAAGTGGCAGGAAACATGGCGAGCAGCGGATTCACGATGCTTGCCAGCTCAACCGGATGCCGAACTGAAGTTTCTGATCCGGTTCCTGCCAGTCGCATCCCGGACCATTCAGCGGGACGGCCTCAAGCTCTTCCTGATCCGCTATTGGCATCCCTTGTTCGCGGCATGGCGGGAAACACGCCGGTCCGTGACGGTCCGCTATCACCCAGAAGACCTCTCGCGCATCTTCGTAAGCGCTGGCAGAGGCAGTTTCGTTGAAGTGCGATACGCGGACTTGCGTCGGCCTCCCATCTCGCTGTTCGAACAGCGAGCAGCTTTGCGAGCTATCCGGGCTAGGGGACAACGGGCAGTATCGGAGAGGGAGATATTCGAGACTGTTGAGCAGCAGCGACAACTGGTCGTCACTTCCCAGCGGGCTACTCGAGCGCGACGCCGCATGGCACGTCAAGCTGGCGGTTTGGTTCCGAAGAGCAGCATCGAAGATCTCTCACTCACTGAACAGCGGCAGGTCGAGCAGGTAAACTACGACGCACCAGTTACCGCGTATGACGTTGAACAGTGGTAGGGGGCCAGCATGAAGCAAGATGATTTCGCGCATCTGCTACCCGCAGCAAGAGATCAGGTCCTACTCGGAAAAGAGGATCGCATAAAGAGTCTGCTACGTGACCGGTGGATCGACTATCCCCGAGCGACTGAAGCCTTACAGCTACTGCAGCGGCTCTATGACACGCCGAGACGTGAGCGCATGCCGTGTCTTCTGCTGCACGGCGACTCGAACATCGGGAAAACCAAGATAACGGCCAAGTTCAGGCGAGCGCACCCCAGCGAGTTCGACGAGAGAACCGGGGTAGAGCGGTGTCCGGTCGTGAGCGTACAGATGCCTCCCACCCCCGATCAGCACCGCTTTTACGCCGCCTTGCTCTTTGAGCTCGGTGCGCCACATAACCCCGCTGCAGGGCTTGCCACACTCGAGCGGCTCGCTCGCGACATCTTGCGGCGGATGTCGCCGCAGATGCTAATCGTAGACGAGGTCCATCACCTGCTCGCCGGAACCTACCGTGAGCAACGCGCCTCTTTGAACCTTCTAAAATACCGAGCCAACGACCTGCAGATTAGCATGGTCCTTGTCGGTACGCGCGATGCCGTTCTAGGGCTTCAGACCGATTCACAGATGATCAGCCGCTACAGACCATTCGAGATCCCAAGGTGGAGGGAAAGTGAAAGTCTTCGCAGGCTCATGGCTGCGTTCGAGAAAGTCTTGCCGCTACGAAAACCATCGAATCTGTCGCGACGTGAGATTGTCCAGCTCGTTCTCGAGATAAGCGGAGGGCTGACTGGCGCCATATCTACGATCCTCAACGAAGCAGCAGAGTTGGCGATCAGGAACGGTGACGAGTGCATCGATATCGCTCACCTAGAACGAGTTGCCCGCGCGTATGTCTGACACCCACCGGCCGTGGCCCATCGCACCTCGCCCCTTCCTGGAAGAGGCGTTTGGTAGCTGGTTGGGTCGAATCGCGGCGCGGTATCAGACGAGCGTAGACCTGATCTGGGAATCGGGCACAGGCGTAGCGATGCCTAGCCTGACCAAGGCCGGCTGGATCCTCTTTCCCCCAGTTCCATCCGCAACTCTGAGCCGTCTATCTCGCGTAGCGCGGCTCAACGATGGCATTCTGAGCATGATCCAGACGCCGCATGAGTGGGTCTTCGACCAGAAGTACTTGGTGTATTGCTTCAGATGTCTTGTTCTGAACGACGCCGATGTCACTGCATCACGGTGGAAGAGGGAGTGGCTCGATCCGTCAGCCGACTACTGCCGGGTGCACCACAGCCTGCTCGAGACTGTTCCGCAATCGATTTTCGCCAGAGCTCCGAATTTCGACGCCGCGCTGCGGGCGATATCACGTTATCGATGCCCACCGCTTAGGCTGAGCAAAACACTACGCTAGCAGTATTAGTGAACATTGCTAGCACTACTTTGGGCACGGCTAGCATTGATTGTGAACTGCTACACGAGCTGGCCGTGCCCGGCTTGCGCATCGGATTCAAATTCCGGTGGACCGCCCTCGGTGGTGGTGTAGCGACCGAGGCGAAAATCACGCAGCAAGCCCGCATGACGATCACGCCCGACCTGCCGCTGCCGTTTGACGCGCAAGCCGCCGCAAAGATCGGCGGATTGGTTATTGTGATCTCAGGCGCCTCTTGTCGTCATGCTCACTTTCGCACTGGGCGGCTGTTGAAATTCGGAGCGGTGACCTGGCCCACTCGATCAATCGCGCTGGCTGCGCGTTTTAGGTAGCATGCCGTGGAAGCAATGAAAAAGGGCTCCAACGGCATAAGCGATGGTCGCTTCACTGCCGCTGGAGCCCGTTCAGGGCCAGCCAGTTACTGGCCTGCGGCCAGTGCCTTAACCCTCTCGGTTGTTAGTGCGTTGCCGGCAATGCCCCAGTCACCGCTCTTTACTTCCTCAACGATAACCCAGGTAACGGGCCGCATGCTTTCGCCCTCGATCGACACCATGGCGTCGGTAAGGGTAGAAATGATCTTTTCCTTGTCGGCTGCGGAGAAAACGCCTTCGATGACTTTTACGTTAATGAGCGGCATAAGTGTTCCTTTGGTTCGTTTGAATTGATGCTGCTGTCTTGCCTTACGTCGGCTTGATTCAATGGTATTGCTTCACAATTGCATCTCGGATTCGTTCGAGGGACAGCCGAAGCTGCGCCCGCGGACACGCAAGATTGAGTCGCACTCTGCGGTCGCCGTTCTCGACGAACATCTCTCCGCCTTCCAGAACGACGCCTGATTTTTCAAGAAAGAAACGCGTGAGGTTGACTGAATCGTCGAAATAGGTCCGTAGGTCGATCCACGCCAGATAAGTCGCTTCCGGAACGCGAAATTTTGCTTTTGGCAAGTGATCGCTCAGAAAGTGTTGAGTCAGGGCGAAGTTCTCGTCCAGATACAGCCGCAGCGCATCCAACCACGGAGCGCCATCGCGGTACGCACCGATGGCGGCGGCGAGACTGAGCGGGTTCACGAACGGGTAGTGGCGCCGTTTCCATTCTGAGCGCAATTCCGGATCCGGGATGATGACGGTCGCGATCATCATTCCTGCCAGATTGAACGTCTTGCTAACGGCCATGCACGTGATGATGTCTGGGCTACCCGGGAACAACTTCGCCAACGGCGTGTGTGCATTTCCGGTTCTTAGCAAGTCGCAATGGATCTCGTCAGAAACAATCTTCACACCGTTTGCGATGCAGAGTTCACCCATTCGGCGCAGCTCGTCGCTTGTCCAGATCCGGCCGGTCGGATTGTGAGGGTGGCAGAGGAAAAAGAGCTTCACCGCCGGATCGCTAACTTTCGCTTCGAAGTCCTCAAAGTCGATCGAGTACTTGCCGTCGTCGGATGCGAGCATGCGTGACGTCACGAATTCGCGATCGCGCTGAAGCGCCGCGTGTTTGAAGTATCCATAGGCCGGCGTCAGACTAAGCACTTTGTCGCCGGGGCGGCACACATATTCTACGAGTGCGAAGAGGGCTGGTATGACGCCGAGTGAGACCTGCATTTCCTCGCGAGCGAAATGCCAGCTGTATCGTTGCGCACACCAGGAGTGGAAAGCCTGATAGAGCTGCTCGTCCAGGTCCGCCGTGTAGCCGAAGATGGGATGTTTGAGGCGCTCGGTAATGGCATCGATGGCGGCATCGGGGGCGGCGAATTGCATGTCGGCGACCCACATCGATATCAGCTCTTCTCTCGGCATCTCGAGTGCAAGTGCAGGTGCATCCGCTCCGAACAGATAATTCGCGAAACCTTCCTCCGCCATTGCATTTGTGTTGCGGCGGGAGATCGAGCGATCAAAGTTATAGCCCATACTGGATTCTCCATGTACGAAATCAAGCATTCAACGAGCCTCGCGCGATGCAGCTGTTGGTCTATCGCACCGACGGACGACGGCATATCCGCTTGACCTTTCGGTCCCATGACGCGCAACAGTTTCGAAGGCCTGCATTGACGTCGATGGGGAGTCTGAATGTGGCATGCAACCTGAGGCGACGCCTCGGCCGGTCCGGATCACGGTCGGCCGGCCAAGTTTCGCCAGATCTTCTGATGCTATTAAATGCCGATGGGAAGCACTTCGAACGACTTGGAAAAGTTGATTCGGAGACTTCCCATGCAAGCAGTCCGAGCCCGCCGTACCTCATCTCGCGTTCATGTCGGGGACCGGAATGATGCGTCGGCATTTCAGTCCGATTACGCGGTTTCCTGCTCGAAAGTCGGATAATCGGTGTAGCCCTTGGCACCAATGACGCCATAGAAGGTCGACCGATCGGGCTCCGTGAGCGGCCAACCGTTCTTCATCCGCTCCACCAAATCGGGATTGGAAATGAAGGCCGTGCCGAACGCGATCAGGTCAAGTTCTCCCTTCGCCAGTTCGGCTTCGGCGAGCTCCTGCGTGAAGCCGCCGGCGCCGATCAGCGTGCCTTGGTAGGCCTTGCGAAAGGCCGCACCAAAGCCATTCGGAGTACCTGCTGCAGAAATGGTCGTCTGATAGTTCAGGTGTACGAACGCCAGCTTCCGTTCGTTCAAGGCCGAGGCCATGCTCGCCCACGCATCCGCTTCCCCTTCGAAGGCCTCCATATCGTAGATGCGCCCGAACGGCGAGACCCGCACGCCCACCTTTTCACCGCCAATGGCGTCTGCCAGGGCGTCGATCGTCTCCAGCAAAAAGCGCTGACGATTAGCGATGGAACCGCCATATTGGTCGGTGCGGGTGTTCAGCGCGCTGCTCAGGAACTGGTCGAACAGGAAGGCATTGGCCGCCATCACTTCTACGCCGTCGAAGCCTGCGTCCATCGCCCGACGCGCGGATGCAACGAAGTCCTGAGTGACACGTTGCACTTCGTCCGTGGTCAGCGCACGCGGCACACTCGGGAGGACCGGGCCCTCCTTGCCGGGTTCTACCCACGCGTAGACCATGGTCGTGGTCGCCGGCACTTCGCCCGACGACACCGGAGCCGCATTGCCAGGCTGGATGGAAACGTGGGACAGCCGGCCAACGTGCCAGAGCTGGGCAAAGATTTTGCCGCCCTTTTTGTGCACGGCGTCGGTGACCTTCCGCCATCCTTCCGTCTGCTCGTCGGTGTACAGACCCGGCGTATACAGATAGCCTCGGCCCTCTTCGGACACCGGAAGACCTTCGGTGATGATCAAGCCGGCGGAAGCACGCTGCGCGTAGTAGAGCGCGGTGAGATCGTTGGGAATGTTATCGGGCGTACGCGTGCGCGTCATCGGTGCCATGACGACGCGGTTGGCGAGCTGCGTCCCGGAGAGATCGTAGGGCGTAAACAATTTACTCATCATGTTGCTCAAAATGTAGGTGCGCCAGGGCGCTGGTGAGTGTCGGGTTAAATGCGAAATGAAACGGATGGCTATCTAACAGCCGGGAATCTGCTTCACGCGCATTTCGGTCAGTCCGGAAAGAATCGATACCTTGTGAATGGGGGGCTGCCTAGTGAGCGCACCCGTCAATGCTGCAGCTCATGCCTCCGGTGTCTTCGCTTTCGTCCGGTACGTTCTCGGCGGAGTCGAACAACGCTTTTTCGAACACGGCAACTTCACGTGCGCCTGAGAGGTACGTTCGGTTGTTGAAGACAAACAGCGGAACGCCATTTGCGATTCGATTTGCCTCTGCTTCATCTCGCGCGATTTCGGACACCATCTCGCGATCGTCGAAGGAGAGCGACGCAGCAGAAATGCCGATGCTCTTCGCAAGGTCGATGAGCGCGGCTCTATCGAAGATGTCAATCCCGTCGGTCGTCGCGGCCCGGTAGATCGCTTCGATCATCCGTTGTTTGTCTTCGGACGTTTGGACACTTTTGACGAGTAGGTGCGCGTCGCTCGTATCGCCAAAGCGCATGGTCTCGAATCGGTAGTTCAGACCTTCCTGGGCTCCGGCCGAGCACACCGCATCCATCATTCTTTGCGCTGCTGTCGCGTTTCCGAACTTGGCATAAAGCGCGTCTGTAAAGCCGGTCGGAACCATGCCTCGCGCAAGACGGTAGGACTTGTGTGTCACGACCACGTCGACGTGCTGCGTCACGCCTTCTATCGCTTTTTCCAGGCGTCGTTTTGCGATCCAGCACCAGGGGCAGACAAAGTCCGACCACACTTCTACATTGACCCGCTTCATGTTTCATCCTCAGCTAGAAATTGCTGCCTCGTGGCGCTCCGCTCGCAGCGGTAGCGCCGGGTAGGACATTTACTCGCGACCGAGATGGTCCAGCGCGTCGAGGACATGAGTGCTATAGACCACAGCGGCGCCGGCATTGAGATTGATGGCGACACCAAGTGCTTCTGCGACTTCTTCCTTCGTCACACCGAGCTTGTTGGCTTCTGCCGCGTGAAAAGCGATGCAGCCGTCGCAGCGTGTTGTGACAGCGACTGCCAACGCAATCAGCTCTCGCGTCTTTGCGTCGAGATGATTTGTCTTGGCGCCGGCGGCACCGAGCAAACCAACGCCTTTGAGCGTGTCCGGGGTGTACCGTGCGAGTTCATGCACGCGACGGGTGACGGCGCCGATTGTTTCAGTCCAGTTTTCCATGGTTTTCTCCAAATAACAACCAACTAGTTGGTAGGGTAAATACTCAAATAAAAGAGCCATGTTCACGCGGAAAACGGCTCTGGCGCTGGGTGCAACGATGAATCGTTTGGGGAAGCGATCCCCTTTTTATGCTGCGGAGACGATGAGTCGAATGATGCCGCGGTCGAGCGTTTCGCCGTTCTTCATGGCCCACTCGACAAAGCTGGCTCCCTCTAGAACGCTCAATACCTGATACGCCTTCTGGCAGCTCCCCACACCGGCGGCGATCTCGCCGTCGCTGATGCCCTTGTCGATGACCCTGGTCAGCCAGCGCAGTTGCAGCTCGAAAAACCGGTGCGTGAGCTTCTGCAGTTCGGGCGGCAAAGCAGCCATCTCGGCGGCAAGCGCACCGCAGAGCGGGAGCAGGCTTCCATCACTGCTGGCGCGAAAGGTATCGAAAAATCCGTTCAAGCGGCCCCAGAAGTCCTCATTCTCGCGGTCGATTCGCTCGAACGCTTCCACCACTCTCGCGACATAGGCTTCCACAATCGCAACGCCCAGATCTTCCTTCGTCGGGAAGTGATGGTGAATGCTTGCCTTCCGGATGCCAACGGTTTCGGCCAGATCCGCATAACTGAAGGCGGCATAACCCCTCGAGCGCATCAGGCCTTCTGCAGCTTGAACCAACGCGTCGCGCGTACCTACTGCCATGCATCCTCCGGCACACTGCCATCTTCAATTGAACGAACCCAGCGAATCACTGCAAGCGGAGTCTACCTACTAGTTGGTTTTTTGTCAAGCATGACGGCGCATCTCGTCTTCGCAGCGGGCCAACCTTGCAGGGACGCCCCGCAAGCAGATGGTGGAGGAACGTGTCCCCAATTGCACTAACCGACCTCGTGCATTTTTTCATTGAGCGGGCAGAGCGGCAAATTCGTCCGATCAATCTCGAAGGAGCGTCACGACTACAAGGACGAGAAATGCCCTTGTGAAGCTACCAACTAGATGGTAGGCTTGCCGCGTGTTTGAACTTTTCCCTGCGCGAGAGCGCTCCTAGGAGGACCAGCAGATGACTACCCACCCGAACGGAATCGATGTGCCGGCTTTGCAGCAATTCGCGCAAGAAGTCGCCACGGACCCCACGAAGCGAAACGCGCGCTTCAACGTCAAGACGAAATGGGAACACCAGACGCGTTCCGTGGCGACTGTCAGCCACTATGAGCTGGGCGGGGTGACTCACCAGCGGCATTTCGAAATCGCAGCGGACGAACCCACCCAGCTTTTGGGCACGAATAGCGCGCCTAATCCGCAAGAGCTGCTCATGGCCGCGCTCAACGCTTGTTTGACGGTCGGATACGTGGTCAACGCCGCCGCGATGGGCATCACTGTCCACAGTCTGGAAATCGAGACCGATGGTGAGCTGGACTTGCGCGGTTTCCTCGGGCTCGACGAGAGCGTGAACCCGGGATACGACGAAGTGAGCTATGTCGTTCGCCTGCACACGGACGCTTCGCGCGAGCGTGTCGAGGAGTTGCACCAGGTCGTGACGAAAACTTCGGTCAACCTCGCGAATTTCTCGAAGGCGATCCGCATGGTCTCGACTCTCGAAGTCCGCGAAGGCTAACCAGCGGAGGTACTTGCGATACCGGCCGCGTTCTGCGTTCTGCGTTCTCCGCGAGGCGAGCTGATTCATGGACGCGGCAAGACGAGTAATGTCCGCGTTGGCGCGGCCGCGCATGCGGAACTGATCCAGACATTTAAATTAAGGAAGCCAAAATGAATGATTTTTCCGGTAAGAAACTTCTTGTCGTCGGTGGCACCAGCGGTATCGGGCTCGCAACGGCCAAACAAGTGCTGAAAAGCGGCGGTAGCGTCGTCTTGACGGGAAACAGGAAAGACAAAGCTGAAGCGGTCCGTGCCGAACTGAGCGGGCTCGGTCCGGTCTCCGTGATTGCGGCGAACCTCATGACCGAGGAAGGCATGAACGCCATCCGCTCGGAGATCAACGCGAATCACAAAGATATCTCGCTTCTGGTGAATTCTGCGGGCATCTTTGCTCCGAAGGCCTTCATCGACCACGAAGAATCTGATTACGACATGTACCTGTCGCTCAATCGTGCCACTTTCTTCATTACGCGGGACGTGGTCAGGAACATGCTCGCTGCGAAGCTCCAAGGCGCTATCGTGAACGTCGGGTCGATCGGAGCCCAGGCAGCGCTGGGCGACTCCGCGGCATCGGCGTATTCCATGGCAAAAGCAGGTCTGCACGCGCTCACGCGCAATCTCGCGATTGAACTCGCCGATGCGGGTATCCGAGTGAATGCTGTCTCGCCGGCGATCGTACAGACGTCGATTTATGAAGGCTTTATGGCGAAGGAAGACATTGCCGGTGCGATGAAAGCGCTCGAGTCGTTTCATCCGCTCGGACGCGTCGGTACGCCCGAAGACGTTGCAAACACGATCGTCTTCCTTCTTTCAGACAAGACCTCGTGGGTAACCGGTGCCATCTGGAATGTGGATGCGGGGGTGATGGCCGTGCGCAAATGATGGCTGTTTGGATGTACGCGCGCTAGCAGTACATGGGCGACGGAAACGTGATGAAGGAGGGGCTACCGCTGCCTCCAGCGGTGCTCCAACAGGACATTGAAGGCGTAGTCGGCGACTTCATGGACGGCGAGCAAGGAGTGTGCGATGCGATTTGCAGTCTATAAAACGGATGGGCACCGCGGCATCGCGGTGGAGCACGGCGGGCGATGGTTCGGGCTGACCGCCGAGGACACCGCCTATCCGGGCGATCTGGATGCGCTGCTGGCGCACGGCGCTGATCTTGCCGAAGTGGGCGCGCTTCTCGCGCGCGGCGCGCCGGTCGATCTCGAGGCGGTGCGCTTGCTGCCGCCGTTCGGACGGTCCGGCAAGATCGTCTGTGTCGGATTGAACTACCTCGACCACTCGACCGAGACCGGGTTTGCGAAGCAGGCCTATCCGACCGTGTTCGCGCGGTTTGCGTCGAGCCTGATCGGCCATGGCGACCCGATCGCGCTGCCGGCGCAATCGTCCCAACTCGACTACGAGGGCGAACTAGTGGCGGTGATCGGCAAGGGCGGACGCAGCATCGCGCGCGAGCGGGCGCTCGATCATGTTGCCGGCTATTCGATTTTCAACGACGCCACGCTGCGTGATTACCAGTTCCGCACGCCGCAATGGACGATGGGTAAGAACTTCGACGGGACGGGGGCATTCGGGCCGTGGTTCGTCACGGCCGACGAACTGCCGCGCGGCTGCAAGGGGCTGAAGATCCAGACGCGCTTGAACGGTGCGGTCGTGCAGGAGGCATCGACGTCGGACATGATTTTCGATGTCGAGACGCTGGTCGTGCTGCTGAGTGACGTGATGACGCTGCAGGCCGGCGATGTGATCGTCACGGGCACGCCTGCCGGTATCGGGATGGCGCGCGAACCGCAGCTCTGGATGAAAGCCGGAGACGTGTGCGAAGTCGAGATCGAGCGGCTCGGCGTGTTGCGCAACCCGGTCGCGTACGTGGGGACGGTCCGGCGCGACGCTTGACTTACGCGCATGGTGCTCTGCGCCCGGCTCGCAGGCGTTGTCAGGCAGGTTCTCTACATGCGAGGAGAGGCGGACGCGCGCGTAGGGTGCCGTGATCGTGAGCGTGACAACAGACAGAGGTGCCTGTCACGTTCGGACAGTCTTCTGAGATTTTAAGTGGGACGTCCGATGCGGTTATGCTGGTGATTTAGTCGCAGGCGAAGGATGATTACCCGTCGACGCAAAGAAGTCTGCTGGCTCGTCCGGCCTGGCGAAGTGCCTCCCGTATCTGAAAGATCGACTACAAGAGCTTGATCGGTAAAACGCGATTTGATTCCAAGGGCGATCTCCAGAATGCGACGATGACACTCTATACGTTCAAGAACGGGAAACGCGAAAGCCTGCGCGTACAACATTGAATATCGGGACACCCCGACACGACGTTCGGGGTGTCTGCTTCCTCTCTGGTCAAACGCGCCCGTGCGCTCAGTCGCCTGCAGCCAGGAAGTTCACCGGACCGTCAGTCAAACGCAAAGCGGGGGAACCCGATCCGCCCACGGTGCAGCGCGCTCAAGCTGCGCGGCGAGCGAGAACAGCAGCGACTCTGCGCCGAACGCCCCCGCGAAATGGCTGCCGATCGGCAGGCCTTGCTCGTCCCAGTAAAGCGGCACCGACATCGCGGGCTGACCGGTCGCGTTGAACCATGCCGTGAACGGAGAAAACCGATGCGCTCGATCGATGACTTCGCTCAACGACTGCGTGTCGTCCGCGGTCGCAAGTTCGGCCGGCGCAAGCGGCGGCATCGCGAGCGTCGGCGTTAGCAGCACGTCGTAGCGCTCCATCAACCGGCCGAACGTCCGGCCCAATGCATGGATCCAGTCGACGGCGCTCGCGTATTCGGCGCCGCTTGCATTGCCTTTCTCCCGCAGGATGATACGGGTGCGGGCCTCGATTTCGCCGTCGCGTACCGGAAGTCCGCGCTGGTTGCCTATCATGTCGACCAGCGCACGCGTTTGTGCGCCGATGATCGTGAATACACGGTCATAGAACGCCTCCGAATCGACCGGACTATCGAGCGGCTCGACGTGGTGTCCGAGCGAGCGCAGCAACGCGACGGTATGTGCGAGTGCGGGTCGGCAGGCCGGATGAAGCGGCCACGGTGGCGCTTGCTCTATCACGGCGATTTTTAGCGGCCGCGGATCGCGCTGCGTGGCCGCGAGAAACGTCTCCGGTTGGCATGGCGCCGCATAGGGCGCGCCGGTATCGGCGCCCGCGGTCAGGTCCAGCAGGGCGGCGCTGTCGCGAACCGAGCGCGTGATCGCGTGGTTGATGGCCATGCCGGCCCATCCTTCGCCGATCATCGGGCCATTCGGCGTTCGACCGCGTGTCGGCTTCAATCCGAACACGCCGCAGCAGGACGCGGGCACCCTCAGCGAGCCACCGCCGTCGTTGCCGTGCGCGAACGGCAGCACGCGCGCGGCGACAAGCGCTGCCGCGGCGCCGCTCGATCCGCCGGCGCTCACATGCGGATTCCACGGATTGCGTGTGACGCCGAAACGCGCTGAGGAGGTGCAAAACGACGTGCCCAGTTCGGGCGACAGCGAGGTTCCAGCGATCGGTATGCCCGCGCGCCGTAGGCGCCCCACGAGTTCGCCGTCGAAGTCGGGCCGGTAGTCGCCGAACAGGAACGATCCGTTCGCCATGCGTGCGCCGCGCACCGGCATGAAAAGGTCCTTGATGAGTGTCGGGACACCGGCGAGTACGCTCTCGTGGCCAGTGATGGTCGATGCGGCTAGTCTGGCCGTTTCGTCGAGGCGCTCTGCGACGGCATTCAGCGAGGGGTTGATCGCGTCGAGACTGGCGAGGACGGCGTCCAGCAGTTCCGTCGGCGTTACTTCTTTCTCGCGAACGAGCGCCGCGAGCGCGATGCCATCATGCGTGGCGATGAGCGTTTGGAAATCTTTCATAGGTCTATCGTTCGAGAACAAGAAAATGGGAGTGGATCAATCGTCGCCGCGGCTACGAAATGCCGGCAGCAACCACAGCAGTGCCGTGGCGGCTGTACCGGACGCGATGGAGACGATTGCGGGACGCAGTCCGCCGAACGCCTGTGCACATCCGAGCACGACCAACGGGCTGAGGAACTGGCCCAAATAGAGCGCGGCTGTGAAACCGCCCAGGGCGCGGCCACGAATCGCGAGCGATAGCCTGCGCATCAGCGGCAGGATTGCGTTTGGGACCAGCATGCCGCCGCCGAAGCCGTGAATCACGACCGCCACGACGATGGCCGGCACCGTATTGGCGCTCGCAAGCAGATACAGACCCACCGCAAGCAGCACAAGGAGCGCGACATTGACGAAGCGCCGGCCGAGCGAGTCGCGCAACCATGGCCATGCGATGGAGCCGGCCAGCGTCGATAGCAAACCGATACCCGAGACCGCACCGATCATCGTCGACGAGTGCTGCCCGATGTCGATCATCAGCTGCGGCATCTGCACCGGGACCACGAAGGAACTGACCATTCCGACGCAGATCAGCAGATAGCCAATGGCGAGCGTCGACGCGAGCTTGCCGCCGGACAGCGGCGTGCCGCCGTCGCCCGGCTCGGCGGGCCGACCATGACGCAGCGGCTCCCACAGCAGGGCGGCAATCGCAGGTATGAGCAGGATCGGCAGCAGGTAAAGATAGAACGGATAGCGCCATGCGTGCTCGCCGGCCGCGCCGCCGAGCACGAAAAAAATCGTGCCGACGACACCGATCGTGACGACCTGCCGGTTCACGTAGCGCACCCGTTGTTCACCGTGCCAGTAGTCGCCGATTAACGTCGTGCAGCACGTCATCACGCACGCTTCCGCGGCGCCGAGCGCGAACCGGCAGACGAGGATCGCGGTGAAACTGTCGAGCCATGCCGGCGCAGCGCCGACCAGCCCGTACACGAGCGTTGCTAGCAAAAGCAGCATCTTGCGTCCGACGCGATCGGCAAGCCAGCCGGCGAGCGGCGCGCACAGCGCGATCGCAAGGGCGGGGCCCGTCGCGACGAGCGGCACGAGTGCGGCGAGGCGCGGGTTGGCTGGCACGAAGTCCGCCGCGAGTTTCGGCAGGATCGGCGCGATCATGACTGCGCCCATTACGGTGAGACTGCTGCCGAGCAGCAGCACAGCACCCTGGCTGGCGCCGGCTTGCCTAGCGGCACGTGAATATGGCGCGGTATGCGCGGAAGAAAGCGGATTCATCGACTGCTCCCGAATCAGAACATCAGAACGACAGCGCGGCACGCAGCGCGATTTGGTACCCCTGCGCGTGGTTTTGCGCACCGAATTCCTTGTAAACGTGCAGCCATACCGCCGGCTTTCCCTGTTCGACATAGCTGATCGCGGGGCCCACCGCGTTCACGTGCGCGCGGTTGCCGTCGACATTCGGGCCGTGGTCGTTGCTCAGTTGCCGCTCGATGTAGCCGCCGAGGCCGGCGGTGAACGGGCCGATGTGCTGTCCGAGCGCGAATTCCTGGCGGAACCCGGTGCCGCTTCGATAGTTCGTTGCACGGTTCGTCGTGTTCTGATCGACCTCGATGCTGGTCGAGATTTCGAATCCGCTGTCGGTGATGTACGTTGCGCCGATGATCGGCGAGAAGGTCCAGTGGTTGACGCCAGGATTGAAAAGTCGAGTGGACCGATAGGCTCCCGTTGGCGCCTGCACTTGGAGTGCGACGTTGACGAACAGATTAGGCAAAGTCCACGCGAGAATCAGCGGCTGGAAATCCGCATCGCCGATATTGGTCGGATCGGCCGACATTGCGAGCGTTCCCGCGGGCGTCGGTACGTTCACGTGCCCGTTCAGATTCAGGAACGGCACGATCGCGCCGAAGCCGACGTTCGCGCCGAACAGCCTCGCGTTTGTCATTCTGATGTATGCGAGGCTCCACGACGCGGCTGTTAATGAGAAGTCGGCATTGCCGCCGTTGCGCATCGTGTGCGTCGAGTAGTACGCGAAGCGTGTGGCGAGCGTGCCGTTGGGCGTGGGTGGCGGCGTCATCCCCGCGCCGAAATCGAACACGCCGAACGGCGTGATCGGGCCGTCGTTTTCAAGCGCGCCAGCGCTCTGACATGCGAGCGTTGCCGCCAATGTGCCGATCGCGACGACGGTGGTGCGTGTGCGACAGTGCCGCACGCCATGCGGGCGTCTTAGGACTTTCATCGTGCCGTTTCCCGTACAGTTGAAATGTGTACGGAGTCTAGGAACGTCAAAATCCGGCGCGTTATCCGCTTTTGGTAATTATCGTGGGGGGCGTTTGAGCGTATCGGACGGCAGTTCGCCGAACAGTTCCCGGTAGTGCGACGCGAATCGGCTCAGGTGCCAGAAGCCCCAGCGGCACGCGACGTCGCTGACCGAAGCGCTCGCCGGGGAATGTTCGCGCAGTTCGCGACGCACCGCGTTGAGCCGTACCACACGCAAGTACCACGCAGGATGCGTGCCGAGGATTTCCTCGAAGCAGTACTGCAGCTTGCGCCGGCTCGCGCCCACCGCACGGCATACGTCGAGCACGGTCAGTGGAACGCCGGGCTGCGAGATCACGAGCTCGCGCACGCGGTCGACGATGCGACGCCGCGCGGATGGATCGAGCCGAACGGGCCGGCCGGCCGCTTCAAGCGCGTCGACGAGTTCGATCAGAATAGTGTCGCGCAGCGCCTTGCGCGTCTGCAGACGCGCAAGGCGCTGCTCCGACGTGTCTGCAGCGCTGAAACCCGCTACCAGCAAGGATTTCAACGCTTCGTAGCGGGCCACCGGCACGCGCGCGATGCTGGTTTCGCTGGACGGCGTTCCGCCGGCTTCGCCATCGTTATCGCCGAGCCATACCAGCCTGCGAAGCGTATCGGTTGGGACAGTCAGCAATACGACGTCCTGGTGGTCCGGGGTGCGCAACTCCGGCAGCGATGTGCCGCTGGAGACAAGCAGCGCTTTGTCGCGCAGCGGTGAGCCGCCGCAGTATCCGGTGCCTGAGGTTTCCAGCGGGATGCTGAACGACGTGCTACCGGCGCACTGGTCGCCACGTTTCAGCAGCGAGCGATTCACGCGTTCCCTCAGGAGCTGCATCTCGTCGAGGCGGATCGCATGGACGGTACCCTGGAAAGGCCCAGGCGAGAGCTGATCGAGGTGGATCGACCAGCCGTGCGTGCATTCGGCGAGGCTGTCGACGTCATTGCAGGTGAAGCGCCGGATGAACGGCATCCCGTCCGTCGAAGAGTCGCCGGTTGTCGCGGGCGGCAACGGGGTGTACGGCATGGCAGGTTGGGCGATGGACGAAGACCAGTGCCGACAGTGCGCACACCATAAATCATTGACAATGCGTCTTTACCCCGAGGCCGGACGTGCCCGACGCGCTCGCGGCTGGCAGACCTTCGGCCGACGACGTCGGCGGCGAATTCACGAGCCAGCCTCCGTCATCGACTTCCTGATAGCGCCGCATCAGCGGGTTGACTTGGCGAACGCTCAGACCGATCCGTTACGCTGCACGCCCGGGTTTCCAACCCATCTCGGCGATCAGCATCACCTTGGTTCGGTCAAGTTCTCGCATGGCGCACTCAGTGAGATTGAGTACCGGGAGAGTCTGGGGCTGACGACATAACCGATCGTATGTCTATGCAGTTATTACTAGTGCATACAGAAGAGAGACCTAAATTTTCAAAATAATTACAAAAACAACGAATATTAATATTCGCGTAAGAATTTGATCGATGAATTTCAAAAAGAACTCCGGAATTTTGCTAGTGCGGCGAGAATGAGGGCGCGCTGGAGAGTCGATATTTGATCTAGAGCTATTGCATCTTTTATTTATTGTTTGATCAAAAATCTGCAGTTGCTGGATGCACGTCAATGACTATGCCGCGTATAATTAAGTGAATTTGAAAGCCATATTTCATAAATTGCTTTGTACATGAGGGGCCGCCGGGAGATGCAACTTGTTTGACGCCCGGTTATCGCATAAACAGCGGCGCCATTGTGATTGCTGCTCGCACTCCCGTCAGTGCCATCACTTTGCCAACGTTCTCAACTGAGGATCATTATGGTCACCGATCCGTGTTAGTGCGCAGGGATTCGAGAAAAATCCGAGGCCCTGAGCAGTATCCTGGGATACGTGTTGTGTCCCGGCCGAGGTTCGTCCGGCGGCGAATTGCGACTCATAGGTTACCCCCCCCACTGCTTGCCGGCTGCACCTATTTCGCTCTCTTATTTTAAATACAAGGAAAACCAATGAAAGGCAAAAGCAGCACGCGCCTCGTCCTAAGGCTCTCCACCTTGGCCGCGCTCGCCGTGCAAGCGTCCGCGCAAGCGGCCACCTGCACGCCGCAGTGGAGCAGTTCGGCCAGCACCAACACCACGAATCTGCAGAACGCCATCCAACAGTGCGCTGCCAGCGGCACCAGCAGCAGTCCGGGCCTGGTCGACCTGGCCAGCAACAACGGCATCTCGACGGCGGTCATCACCAGCGTGAATCTCGCCAACAATATCGTGCTGAAGTTGGAGAAGGGCTTCACGCTGAAGGGCTCGCCCGCGCAGCCCTCGAGCGGCGCGATGCTGACCGGCAGCAATCTGAGCAACCTGACCATTACCGGCACCGGCGCGATCGACGGCGACGGACAGGACTACTGGCCTGCCGCAGTCGGGCAGAACAATACGGCCCGGCCCAAACTGATCGCCATCACCGGCTCAAACCTGCAGATTGGCTCGAACTTCACCGATGCCGGCAAATCGCAGTCGATCGTGGCCTTCCCGAGTTCGTCCAATGCTACCGGCAGCGCACTGATCATCCGCAACTCGCCGAAGGAGCAACTGGTGATTGAATCGGGCTCGAAGAACGTCACGATCGACGGCGTGTGGATCTACGCGAATCCGAACCGCAATGCCAGCGGTGACGATCTCGCGCCGAACACCGACGCGATCGACATCATCGGCACCCAGACGGCGACCATCAAGAACTGTCTGCTCGACACCGGCGACGACGATATCGCCATCAAGTCAAACGCGGGCGGGGCGGCCACCTCGAGCGTCAACGTCAGCCATTGCGTGGTGGGCGGTGGTCATGGCATCTCGATCGGCGGCCAGGAGGCGGCCGGCACCACGCTCGCCAAGCCCGGCGTCTCGCAGGTGACGGTCGACACGATGCAGTTCAGCGGCACCGACTACGGCTACCGGATCAAGACCGACCAGACCGCCAAGGACAGCGGTGCCACCACCGGCGTGACCTACCGGAACACCTGCATGCGCAACGTCCAGCAGCCCTTCCTGTTCACCTACGCCTACGCCTCGGGCACCGGCGGCGCCCTGCCGATCATCGCCAACGTCACCATCGACAATGTGATCGCCACCGCCACCAAGCAGCAAGGCGCCATAATCGGGCTCTCGAACAGCCTGATGGGCGTGCCAAAATCGGGCGACACGGGAATCAGCATCACCAATAGCCAGATCAGTGGCGGTAAGGCCTTCTCCGTGACCGACGGCGAATTGCAACTGGGCAGCCACAGCAGCGCGACGACCTCGACCGGTTCGAACGGACAAGTAGTGGGGATTCCGGATACCGGCGCGACGCTGTCCTGCCCGAGCAGCATCACGATCCCTGCGCAGATTTGAGCGACATGGGGACACGTCTTCGGTAGGGGCCAAATTAGGATCAAAACGCCTGATGCGTAAGCGCGAAATCCTCCGCACCTAGCCGGCACTGCTGAATCGATCCACGATTGCGTCCGCAACTCACACTTGCGGACGCAACCACGATGACAGCTGACACGATTGACCTCGTTTACCTGCCCCTGAAGGTGATGCACGTTTCGCCGCACGGCAAACGGTCGTTCGATCCAGATGGGAAACGCCGCCTGGTCGAAGCATGCTTGCAACCCGGCGCGTCACTATCGTTGGCCAGGCTGGCTTACCCGGATACGGGAGGCCAATCTGATCCGTTCAATGTCGTGCAAGGGCTGCTCGCCCCATAACGCGGCGTGCGAAGGCTTCTTGGGGTGCTCTTGATTTCCATGCATTTTTCCGGTTAGCCGCCTTTAAGCCCAGTAAGGCTTTGCCATGCGACCCTCAATAAATATCTATACAAATCAATATGATACTGTCTACCCCTCGCTTGAAGATCGTTGGTCGTTGTCAGAAGGTCTGGTCGGCTCGAAACCCCACCGTCGCCGGCTGTGCAAGCAGGCCCGAAAGGCCTTCTTGTTAGGCTCGTTGACTGGTTGACAGGACGGCGTTGTCGGACGCGGTACTCGGCAGGATCCGCTTCGCATAGAGCGCTGTCGATGGCGGTCAAAATCCGCGCTTTTCCGGCGGCGTCACGTCGCGGCGGCATGACACAAATGTAAAAGTCGGCGTTTTGGACGCGACCAACCTGTCGGAAGCGGGATGTTGATGCGGGGCGCGACGTAAGGAGCCCGTAGGGTGACTGGAGACGCGCCCCGCGTCGCATTGGGCGATGCGCATGGTAGAAAGGCGTTTGCCGAAGAAGAACAACAGGCGCGGCACCGGCCTCAACCGCCAAGTCCAGTACGGTGCCGCACCTCCACATAGGATCCAGATGGCAGGCCCGTCGGCCGGCCGGAGAGCCGTGTGAGCGATCAGTATCGCATTGCTCGCGCGGCCCGTCGACCTCAGTCGACTCCTCGTCTTTGGCGTTCTCGAGGAACCGCCAATGCAGCCGCCCACGGGCCGCCTGTACCTGTGCGCCCGTTGCCGGGCGCAGGTCTTCATCTGCCGCCGGTGCGATCGCGGCAATCGATATTGCCGGAATTGCGCCGCCGACGTACGCCGTGACCGTGTGCGCGAGGCTGGACGACGCTATCAGCGCACGCGCCGTGGGCGCGTTGCTCACGCGGCTCGAGCCAAGCGCTATCGGGCTCGGCGCAATAAAGTGACGCATCAGGGTTCACCTGACGTGCCCGCCGATGGTGTACTGCAACCGGACCGTGACGCCGCCATTGCACTCGCCAACGCCGCCGCCCATCCGGCGGCGGCGCAGCCGTTGCGTTGCCATTGCTGCGGCGGCTTGTTGCTGCCACTGGTGCGAACCGGCTTCGTGCGCCGTCGCGGTCCCCGTCGTGTTCGCTCCGAAGGGGCCTCCTTCGGGCGGTGCCCTGATCGCGGAGACCCCGATGACGATTCCGGTTGAACTCGAAGCGCAGATCCTGCGCCTGTATTACGCCGAGAAATGGCCGTGCGGCACCATTGCCAAGCAGTTGCGCGTGCATCGTGAGACGGCGCAGCGCGTGATTGCCCATGCCGGGCTGCCCCGGATTGGGCCGCAGCCGAAACCCTCGATGATCGAACCGTACCTGCCGTTCATCCGGCAGACACTGACGAAATACCCAACGCTGACGGCCAGCCGCCTCTATGTGATGGTTCGCGAGCGCGGCTACAAAGGGGCGCCGGACCACTTCCGGCATCTGATCTCACTGCACCGCCCCCGGAAACCTGCGGAGGCCTTCCTGCGTCTGCGCACGCTCCCCGGCGAGCAGGCCCAGGTCGATTGGGGGCACTTCGGCCACTGATGGCGTTCGTGATGGTGCTCTCATACTCGCGCGATATCTACCTGCGCTTCTTCCTTGATGCGCGAATGGAGAACTTCCTGCGCGGCCACATCGGCGCGTTTAACACATGGTGTGGACTACCAAGAGTCCTGCTGTACGACAACCTGAAATCGGCCGTGCTCGAGCGCGTTGGTGATGCGATCCGCTTCCATCCGACGCTGCTCGCGTTCGCCGGCCACTACCGCTTCGAGCCTCGGCCTGTCGCCGTTGCGCGCGGCAACGAGAAGGGACGCGTGGAACGCGCGATCCGCCATGTTCGAGAAGCCTTCTTCGCCGCGCGCAAGTACACCGATCTCGATGATCTGAACGCGCAAGCCGAGCAATGGTGCCGTACCCAGGCGGCCGACCGGCCATGCCCTGAGGATCGCACGATGACCGTGCGCGAAGCGTTCGCTCGCGAGCAGCCGTTGTTGTTGACGTTGCCCGACAATCCATACCCCGTCGAAGAGCAACTGGCCGTGAAGGTGGGCAAGACGCCGTACGTGCGCTTCGACCTGAACGATTACACGATCCCGCATACCCACGTGCGTCGCACGTTGACCGTCCGGGCCGACCTCAACCAGGTGCGGGTGTTCGACGGTGCCGAGATGATCGCCAGCCATCGACGTTGCTACGACCGGGCCGAACAGATCGAAGACCCACAGCACCTTAAAACGCTCGAGCAGTTCAAACGCGAAGCCCGGCAGCACCGCGGCGTCAACAGCCTGACCCGAGCGGTACCGGCCTGCGAGCTCCTGCTGATCCGTGCGGCCGAACGTGGCGCAAGCGTCGGCGGGCTGACGAGCTCGCTGCTACGCCTGCTCGACCGCTACGGCGCTGCCGAATTGCAGGCCGCCGTCGAAGACGCGTTGCGTGCGGGATCGGCGCATACCAATACCGTACGGGCCGCGCTGGAGCGCCGCCGCGCCGCGCGCGGCGCACCGCCTCCCGTTGCCATGAATCTGCCGGAGCACGTACGGCGCAAGGATGCGCCCGTCCAGCCGCACCGGCTCGATACCTACGATCAACTGACTGCGGAGAAAAAGGATGACGTCGACCCCGAACAACAATGAGATGCTGCGTTCGCGCGCCAGGGCGTTACGCCTGAACGGCCTCGTCGAGCATTGGTCCGAAGTCGACGGCTCCACCTGGCTTGCGCCGTTGCTGCAGTGGGAGGAAGACGAACGGGCCCATCGATCACTGCAACGGCGCATTCGCGCCGCGAAGCTGAGCAAGTTCAAGACGCTGACCGACTTCGACTGGGACTGGCCCAAGCGGATCGACCGCGCGGCGGTCGAGGACCTGATGTCGCTCTCGTTCCTCGACGACGCGACCAACATCGTGTTCATCGGCCCGAACGGCGTGGGCAAATCGACGCTGGCGCAGAACGTCGCGCACCATGCGCTGATCCAGGGCCGCACGGTGCTGTTCAAGTCGGCTAGCGAGATGCTCGGCGAACTCGCGGCACTGGACAGCGATTCGGCGCTGCGCCGCCGCTTGCATCACTATGCCACGCCGGACATCCTCGTGATCGACGAGGTCGGCTATCTCTCGTACTCGAACCGCCACGCCGACTTGCTGTTCGAACTCGTCAGCCGTCGATATGAGGCCCGATCGACCATCGTGACGACCAACAAGCCGTTCGCGGAATGGTCGGAGGTGTTCCCGAACGCCGCCTGCGTAGTGTCGCTGGTCGACCGTCTCGTGCATCGCGCCGAGGTGATCTCGATCGAAGGCGAATCGTATCGGCTCAAAGAGGCCCGCGAGCGCAACGAAGCGCGGGCCCGGCAGCGCAAGACGCGCAAACCTGCCGCAAAGAAGGGGCCGACGTCATGAGCCGCGCACCGTTGCTGCCCTCCGGGCGCCGGCGTGGCCTGCCGTTCGTCGTGCCCGACGACTGGACGCCCGAACAGGCGCTGGCTGCGTATGAACTGCTCGAGGATCTGCTCGCCGTGATCACCGACTTCTACGGCGCCCAACTCCACGAACAGCTGCGTGAGCAGCGCACGTCACGACCGGGTATCCGAACGCGAAAGCTCGACCCGCCGTTCTGAACAGCGCCACCGCCGCATCACGTCAAAGGGGCCCGAGGGCCCCTTCGTACTTGAGCGAATCACTCAGCATTGCACCGCCATTTAAGCGCGGTTTTACACCGCCATCAACAGCCCCATAGCGCGCATCGCTATCAACCTCCCGCCACGGTCCGTCGAGCCAGGCTGGATTCCAACAATATCGACACGAGACTCACTGTCTGACTGGCTACAAAATTCCGCCGCAGGTCAGGTTCGGTGATGGCTGGTTTTCGGATTCGCGACAACGGAACCTGTGCGACCGACGCCACGCCGTTCGTTCCCGGCGCAGACACCGCACGCGCACACGGTGCGTGTCGAGCCGTCAGTCCGGCGCCGTCCCGGTCGATTCGCGCACGACGAGTTCGGGTGCTCCGATCGTATGCACGGCCGCACCCGGCTCGATCCCGTCGATCATGTCGAGCGTCAGCGCGATCGCCCGCGCGGCGATCTGCGACGTAGGGAACCGCACGGTCGTGAGCGCCGGGCGGAACTGGTGCGCGAGCTGGATATCGGTCATGCCGACCACCGACAGCTCGGCCGGCACGCGCAGGCCGAGATCGGCGGCCGCCTGCATCGCGCCGATCGCCATTAGGTCGTTGGTCGCGAACAGCGCGGTGAGGCCGGGCTTCTCGCGCAGCAGCGCGGCGGCCGCTTCGTAGCCGCCTTCGATCGAATCGTGCGCCGACACGGCCGTCAGCGCGTCGGCCGGATGGCCGCGCGCCGCGAGTTCGTCGGCGAAACCGCGCAGCCTCACCGACTGCGGACCGCCCGACCCCTTGCCGACGAGCGCGCCGAACGCACGATGCCGCAGCCCGGACAGATGCGCGGCCGCCAGCGCGCCCGCCGCCGCGAAATCGACGGTCACGCACGGCAACGTGCGCGACGCATGCACGCGTTCCCACATGCACAGCACGATCGATGCGCCGTGACGCGCGATGTCGGCGAGCTCCGCTTCGGCGAGATCGGTGTTCATCACGATCGCGCCGGCCGCGAGCGTCCCCGCGATCCGCTCGAGGTAGTTGCGCGTGATCGCCGGATCGTCGTCGGTATTGGACACGAGCAGGTAATGGCCGCGCTTGCGCGCCTCGCGTTCGGCGGCCAGCACGAACTCCGGGTAGAACGGGTTCGTGATGTTCGACAGCATTAGCGCGAGCGTCGACGTGCGGCCCTCTGCGAGCGCGCGCGCAGTCAGGTTCGGCCGATAGCCGAGTTCGCGGATCGCCGCCATCACGCGTTCGACGGTCGCTGGCTTCACCTTCTGCGGATTGCGCAGCACGTTCGAGACGGTCGCCGCCGTGACGTTCGCGCGCTGTGCGACTTGCGCGAGCGTCACCAAGCGCGGCCTCCGGTCGGCCTGTCGGCATGGTGCAGCGGAAGTGAAGCGGGAGAGTGTCTGCTCATATTCTGGGAGTCTGTCCCACAAGTTGCACAGGGACAGCCGATACGCTAATTTCTCGACACATCAGAGGAAGGAGACGACATGGTACGGCGAACCGGGCAATTTGCGCCACTGAAATTTAAGCGATTAAATTTTCCGATCCGATGCGTATGACGGGCTGGAGGAGAGCGCGATGACCGCCATTTCATTGAAGGACGTCTCGAAGCGCTACGGCGACCATGCGCCGGTGCTGCGTGACGTGAACCTTGAGATCGCGTCGCACGAATTCTGCGTGTTTCTCGGTCCGTCGGGCTGCGGAAAATCCACGCTGTTGCGGATGATCGCCGGTCTCGAGGACGTGACCGAGGGCGAGCTGCGGATCGGCGGCGCACGAATTAACGACACACCGCCCGCGGAGCGCGGCGTCGCGATGGTGTTCCAGAGCTACGCGCTGTTTCCGCACATGACCGTGTTCGACAACATCGGTTTCGGGCTTCGGATCGCCGGCACGCCGAAGGACGAGATCCGCCGCCGCGTGACCGAGGCCGCGCGCGTGCTGCAGCTTGAAGCACTGCTCGATCGCAAGCCGAAGGCTTTGTCCGGCGGGCAGCGGCAGCGCGTGGCGATCGGCCGCGCGATCGTGCGTGAGCCGCGCGTGTTCCTGTTCGACGAGCCGTTGTCGAATCTCGACGCGACGCTGCGCGGCCAGACGCGTGTCGAAATCGCGCGGCTGCACGCGCGCTTCACGCAATCGAGTTCGGTCTACGTCACGCATGACCAGATCGAGGCGATGACGCTGGCCGACCGGATCGTGCTGCTGCATGCTGGCGACGACGTCGCGCGCTTCGGCAGCATCGCGCAGGCCGGTGCGCCGCTCGAGCTGTATCACCGGCCGGCCAACCGCTTCGTCGCCGGCTTCATCGGCTCGCCGCGGATGAACTTTCTGCCGGCCATCGTCGACGCGTGCGATGCGCACGGCTGCCGGCTGACGCTGGACCGTACGGGCGAAACGCTGACGCTGCGCGAGCGCCCGCTGCCGCGCCACGTCGGCTGCGGCGCGCGCGTGCTGCTCGGGATCCGTCCCGAGCACCTCACGATCGCGGCGTCCGGCGATGCCGGCTTGCCGTCGATCGTCCGCGACATCGCGCTCGTCGAGCAACTCGGCGAAGCCGCGTACGTGCATCTCGACCAGCCCGACGGCGTCCCGCTGCTCGCGAAACTGCCGGGTCAGGCCACGTTGCGGCGCGGCGAGCGCCACGCATTCCACGTGCCGCCGTCGCGGTGCCACCTGTTCGACGAAGCCGGCATCGCGTTGCCGGCCATTCACGCCGAAGCGGCGTTCGCGTAGTGGCGTAGGGCCGCCCCGCCGCGCGCGACGCGGCATTCAACACACCAATACCAGGAGACAACGATGAGACTTCGTGCGAGCCGACTGCTGCTTGCCCTGACGACTGCGGCGGTCTGCGCCGCGGGGACGGCCGACGCGGGCACGTTGAAAGTTAACGTCGCCGCGCGCGGCAACCAGCGCGCGACGTGGCAGGCGACGTTCGACCAGTTCCACAAGGCCAATCCGGACATCGACCTGAAGGTCAGCTACGTCGGCGAGGAGGCATACAAGGTGCAGATGTCCGGCTGGCTCGCGACCGATCCGCCCGACGTGCTGAGCTGGAACAACGGCGAAAGGCTCGCGTATTTCGCGAAGCGCGGGCTGATCGAGGACCTGAGCGCGGACTGGCAGAAGAACGGCTGGAGCGATACGTATGCGTCCGTCAAGCAGTCGTCGACCTACGGCGGCAAGCTCTACAGTTTGCCGCTCGGCTATGACGCGTACGGGCTGTTCTATCGCAAGGACCTGTTCGAGAAGGCCGGCATTCACGGCGAGCCGGCCGACTGGCCGCAGTTTCTCGACGCGTGCCGCAAGCTGAAGGCGGCCGGCATCGCGCCGATCGCGGTGGCCGCGCGCGATGCATGGACGCTCGCCGCGTGGTTCGACTACCTCGACCTGCGGATCAACGGCTATGCGTTCCACCAGAAGCTGATGGCCGGCGACGTCGCCTATACCGATCCGCGCGTGCGGGCCGTGTACGCAGCATGGAAGAAGCTGATCGACGACAAGTATTTCATCGACAACGCATTGTCCTACGACGTCGATTCGCTGAGCCCGCTGATCGTCAACGGCCAGGCCGCGATGACGCTGATGGGCACGTGGTATTCGGCCGGATTGCTGAGCGCGACGCGCAACCCGATCAGCTTCTTCCGGTTCCCGGTGATCGACGCGTCGGTGCCGCTTGCCGAGGACGGCCCGGTCAACGTGCTGATCGTCCCCGCGAAGGCGCACAACAAGACCGATGCGCGACGCTTCCTCGCGTTCATGGGGCAGCCGGCGGTCAGCGGCGAGTTCGCGAAGGGGATGGGGCAACTGCCGTCGAACAACAAGGCGCCCGAGCCGCAGGACCCGATCTCGAAGATCGGCTTCCATACGCTCGCGACGACGCCGGGCGGGATCGCGCAGTTCTACGACCGCGACATGACGAAGGAAATGGCCGACGAGGGGATGAAGGCGATGCAGCAGTTCCTGTCCGATCCGGCGCAGCTCGATGCGATCCTGCAGCGCCTCGAGCAGACCCGCAAGCGCATTTACCGCAAGTAATGCGCCGCGCGGCCGGGCCGGCGAGGATGTCGGCCCGGTGCTTCATCGTCACCTCGTCACCGTCACGTTCGTTTCATCGAAGGCCATCTCATGTCAACCAGCCTGTCCGAAAGCGCCGCGCGCCGCGATGCCGGCCCTCAGCGGCCTGCGCGCGCGTCGCTCGCGCGGCGGCGCAACCGCGCGGCCCTGTGGTTCGTGCTGCCGGGTTTCGCGCTCTTCACCGTGTTCGTGCTGTACCCGATCGTCAGCAGCATCTGGCTGAGCTTCCATCACTGGGACGGGATGACGCCGATGATGTTCGCCGGGCTCGACAACTATCGCGAGCTGCTGCAGTCCGATACGTTCTACGTCGCGCTGAAGAACAACGTGCTGTGGCTCGTGCTGTTCCTCGCCGCACCGCCGCTCGGCCTCGCACTCGCGCTATACCTGAACCAGAACGTGTTCGGGATCCGGCTCTTGAAGTCGCTGTTCTTCGCGCCGTTCGTGTTGCCGGGCGTCGTCGTCGGCCTGGTGTTCTCGTGGTTCTACGATCCGACGTTCGGGCTGCTGAAGCTGATTGTCGGGCACGGCATCCCGGTGCTCGGCGATCCGCGTTATGCGACCTACGGCGTGATCGCCGCCGCGCTGTGGCCGCAGATTCCGTTCTGCATGATCCTCTACCTGACCGGGCTCACCGGCATCAACGGCGAGATCGTCGAGGCGGCGCGGATGGAAGGCGCGCGCGGCTTCACGCTGCTGTGGCACGTGATCCTGCCGCAGTTGCGGCCCGCGACCTTCATGGCGGTCGTGCTGACCGTGATCGGCGCGCTGCGCAGCTTCGACCTGATCTCCGTGATGACGGGCGGCGGCCCGTTCGACAGCTCGACCGTGCTCGCTTACTTCATGGTCGACCAGTCGATCAAGTACTACCGCGAAGGCTATTCCGCCGCGATCGCGGTCGTGCTGTTCGCGATCATGCTCGTCTACATCGTGTGGCAGCTGCGCAAGCTGGTGCGCGTCGAATCATAAGGATCGCGAAAATGTATCCGATGCCCGTGTCCCGCTGGGGACGTCCCGCCCGTTGGTTGTACCGGCTGTCGCTGCCGTGCGCGCTCGCGCTGTGGCTCGTGCCGCTGCTCGCGGTGCTCGTCACGTCGATCCGCTCGACCGACGAGATCATCGCCGGTCATTACTGGGACTGGCCGAAACAGTTTGCGCTGCTGGACAACTACGGCGCCGCGCTCGCGCAGACGCCGATGCTGCATTACTTCGCGAACAGCGTTCTGATCACGGTGCCGTCCGTCGCCGCATCGATCCTGCTCGCGTCGCTCGCCGGGCACGCGCTCGCGAACTTCCGGTTCCGCGGCAACCTCGTGCTGCTCGGGCTGTTCGTCGCCGGCAACTTCGTGCCGATCCAGATTCTGATGATCCCGGTGCGGCAGATCATGCTCGGCGTCGGTCTCTACAACACCGTGTGGGCGCTCGTGCTGTTCCATACCGCGTTCCAGACCGGCTTCTGCACGCTGTTCCTGCGCAACTTCATCCGCGAGCTGCCGTTCGAGCTGATCGAGGCCGCGCGCGTCGAAGGCGCGTCCGAGTGGGCGATCTACTGGCGCGTCGTGCTGCCGCTCGTGCGGCCGGCGCTCGCCGCGCTCGCGATCCTCGTGTTCACGTTCGTGTGGAACGACTACTTCTGGGCACTGTGCCTCACGCAAGGCGACGACGCGGCGCCGATCACCGTCGGCGTCGCCGCGCTCAAGGGGCAGTGGACGACCGCCTGGAACATCGTGTCGGCCGGCTCGGTACTCGCCGCGCTGCCGTCGGTCGCGATGTTCTTCGCGATGCAGAAGCATTTCGTCGCGGGGCTCACTTTCGGCGCGACGAAGGGCTGATCCGTCCCGTCCTCTTTCTTCAGCAAGGAATCCACGATGCACCTCGGCGTTTGCTATTACCCCGAACACTGGCCGCGCGAACAATGGGAGCGCGATGCGCTGCGCATGGCCGAACTGGGCCTGACGCGCGTGCGGATCGCCGAATTCGCGTGGAGCCGGATGGAGCCGGCGCCCGGCCGCTACGACTGGGCATGGCTCGACGAAGCGATCGACACGCTCGCGCGTCAGCAGTTGAAGATCGTGCTCGGCACACCGACCGCCGCGCCGCCGAAATGGCTCGTCGATCGTCATCCGGAGATGCTGCCGGTGGCCGCCGACGGCGCGGTGTGGCAGTTCGGCTCGCGCCGCCATTACGACATCGCGAGCCCCGTGTATCGCGAGCACTGCGTGCGCATCGTGGACGCGATGGCGCGACGCTACGGCACGCATCCGGCAGTCATCGCATGGCAGACCGACAACGAGCTCGGCTGTCACAACACGCTGCCGAGCTATACGCGTGCGGCGCTCGAAGGGTTTCGCGCGTGGCTCGCCGTGCGCTATGGCGACATCGATGCGCTGAATCGTGCATGGGGCAACGTGTTCTGGAGCATGGAGTATCGCGGTTTCGACGAGATCGAATTGCCGCGCCATACGCCGACCGATGCGAATCCCGCCCATCTGCTCGACTTCCGCCGCTATCAGTCGGACGAGGTCGCGCGGTTCCACGCCGTGCAGGTCGATGCGATCCGTCCGCACGCGCCGGGCCGCGATGTGCTGCACAACTTCATGGGCTTTTTTACCGAGTTCGATCACCATGCGTTTGCGCGCGGCGGGCTCGACGTCGCTGCGTGGGACAGCTATCCGGTCCCGCGTACCGAAGTACTGCCGCTCGACGAAGCGGACAAGCGGCGCTGGGCTCGTACCGGCCACCCGGACGTTTCGGCGTTCTCGCACGACCTGTATCGCGGCATCGGCAACGGGCGGATGTGGGTGATGGAGCAACAGGCCGGGCCGGTGAACTGGGGGCCGTACAACCCGGTGCCGCACGCAGGCGCGGTGCGGCTGTGGACGTGGGAAGCGTTCGCGCATGGCGCGGAGCTCGTGTCGTATTTCCGCTGGCGGCAGTATCCGCATGCGCAGGAGCAACTGCATTCGGGGCTCAACGCACCGGACGACCGGCTGTCGCCGGGCGGTCGTGAAGTGGCGCGTGTGGCGTGCGAACTGGCCGCGCTGGATCCCGCGTTCGTCGGCGGTCCGCGTGAGACGGCCCGCGTCGCGCTGCTGTTCGACTACGAGGCCGACTGGATGATCCGGATCCAGCCGCACGGCGCCGACTTCGACTATCAGCAGCACGCGTTCGACTGGTATCGCGCGCTGCGCGAGCTGGGCCTCGACGTCGACATCGTCGCGGCCGGCGCCGACCTGTCGCGTTATGCGCTCGTCGTCGCGCCGACGCTGCCGGTCGTCACGGATCGCATCGTCGAGCAGGTTGCGGGCGGATTCGCCCACTGGCTGTTCGGGCCGCGCACGGGTTCACGCACCGCGGCATTCGCGATCGCGCCGGGTCTCGCACCGGGCAAGCTGCGCGACGTGCTGCCGGTGAGGATCGGCCAGGTCGAGTCGCTGCGGCCATCGCTCGCGCCGCGTGTCTCGTTCGATGGCGTCGACGGCCATGCGCTGAAATGGCGCGATCACATCGACAGGGAAGCGGCACCGGGCGTCGACGTGCTCGCCGCGTGCGACGACGGCGTGCCGGCACTCGTGCGGCGCGCTCACGTGACGATGGCGACCGCCTGTTTCGACCGCGCGCTGTTGCGCGCGATCGTCTCCCGCTGCGCGCGAGATGCCGGGTTGCAGGTACGGGCGCTCCCGGACGGTGTGCGGTTGCGTCGACGCGGGCGCGTCACGTTCGCGTTCAACTACGGCGACGCACCCTGCCTGCTGCCCGCGCCGGACGGTGCGCGCTTTGTGCTCGGCGGCCGGGAACTCGGCGCGGTGGACGTTGCCGCCTGGGTCGAGCCGGACTGACGCGGTGCAATCGTTGCGGCCGCTGCGGCTGCATTTCGCGCGCCTGGCCGGGATCGCGTACTTCGTGCCGCTGTCAGCGGCGGCACTGATGCTCGGCATCGCGATGTCGTTTACCGCGCCGTACCTGTCGCTGTTCGGTGTGGAAGCGGCGGGGATGTCGCCGTTTCTCGCCGGCGTCTTCATGACGTCGATCGCGGCGAGCGGCGTCGTCGCGAGCACGTGGGCCGGGCGCTGGTCGGATCGACGCGAGCGGCACCGGCCGCTGCTCGTGTTGTCGCTCGCGGCTGCCGCGCTCGGCTTCGCGCTCCTGTGCGTGCTGCGCGCGCATGGGCCGGTGATCGCCGCCGGCACGATCCTGCTCGGCGCGGGCGCCGTGTCGCTGTCGCAGATCTTCTCGTTCGCGCGCGCGGTGCTGCCCGTCGCCGACGATGCGCAGCGCGAACTCGCGTCGGCCGCGCTACGCACGATGCTGTCGATCGCATGGGTGTTCGGTCCCGCGCTCGGTGCGCTGATTCTCGCGCAGACCGGCTTTACCGGGCTCTTTCTTTCGGCTTCCGCGGGCTTCGTCGCATGCGCGGCGATCGTCGCGCGGATCCCGGAGCCGGCGCGCCGGCCCGCGACCGTTCACCTGCCGGCCGTGACCCGCGTTGCGCCGCCGCTTGACGATGCGCGTGCGGCGATCGTCGTCGCGTCGCGCGCCAGCGTGTTGCGCACCCTCGTCGCGCTGACGCTGATCGGCCTCGTGGCGAACGCGACGATGATCGTGCTGCCGCTCTTTATCGTGCGTGCGCTCGGCGGCACGCCGGCGAACGTATCGGCCGCGCTCGGGCTGGCCGCGCTGCTCGAGATTCCGATGATGCTGTGGCTCGGCATCCGCTCGACACACCTCGACAAGGCGCGCTGGCTGACCGCATGCGCGCTCGTGCATGCGGCGTATTTCATCGGCCTTGCGGCGGTGACGCGCGTGAACCTGATCCTGCCGCTGCAACTGCTGAGCGCATGCGTGGTCGCGATCACGTCGTGCCTCGGAATGACGCACGTATGCGACCTGATGCCGACGCGCCCGGGCACCGCGACCGCGATGTTCTTCAGTACCGCGCGGGTCGGTTCGATCGCATCGGGTGTGTTGTCGGGCGCGTGCGTCGACCTGTTCGGCTATCGCGCGACGTTCGCCGGATGCTGCGGGCTCGCGCTCCTGGCGTGCGTGCTGCTCGCCGTGGATGCGTACGGCGGGCGGGGCGACGCAGGCGGCGGGAACGGCACGCGCGGTGCGCGCCGCGGCTTCGGTTCACCGCACTGACGCGGCATGCGCCGGTGCGGTGAAGTCGCGACGCCGCGACGCGTCAGCGCTGCCGGAACGCGTCGAGCGACGGCAACGCGTGACCGTGGAAATCGAACAGCGTGTTGTTGTCCCACTGGTCGCCCGCGCCGAGCTTCCAGCCGACACCGCGCGTCGGGATCCATTCCGGTTCCCACCAGAACACGCCCTTGCCGCGATTGCCCGGCACGCCCTTCACGATATCGACGACCGCTGCGAGGAATTGGGCCTGGCCGGCCGGCGACGGCGGAAAGGTCGTCGATCCGGTGTTGGTCATCGCGTTCGGCTCGGAATCGCCATCGCTGGTGGTCCACGGATACGCGGTTTCGACGACGATCAGCTCCTTGTCGTAGCGCACCGCTAGGTCGTTCGCGTTGTTGCGCAGATCGTCGAGCGAGCCTTGCCATTGCGGGTAATACGACAGGCCGATCACATCGAATGCGACGCCGCGCTGCGTCGCGCTGTCGAACCACCAGCGGCTCTTGCCGTTGTCGCCACCGCTGTCGACGTGCAGCATCACCTTGATGCGCGGATCGACGGCCTTCACCGCGTCGTGGCCGGTTTTCAGCAACTGCGCGAGATTGTCCCACTGGTCGTAGCGGCCGAGCGGCCACAGCATGCCGCCCGTGATCTCGTTGCCGATCTGCACCCACTCGGGGCTCACGCCGGCGCGCTGCAGCCGGCGCAGCACGTCGGTCGTGTACGCCGACAGCAGCGCGCAGGTTTCGGCCAGGCTCTTGCCGGCCCATGCATGCGGAGGATATTGCTTGCCGGGGTCGGCCCACCAGTCGCTGTAGTGGAAGTCGATCAGGATGCGCATCCCGAGCGCGGCCGCGCGCTGCGCGAGCACGACGACGTGCGCGGCATTGTTGTAGCCCGCCGCATCGCTCTGGTTCGCTGGGAAGAAATCCGGGTTGCCGGGATCGTTCCAGACCTTGATCCGGATCGAATCGACGCCGTGCGCGCGGAGAATCTTCAGGCAGTCGCGTGGCGCGCCGCCGCGGTCGAAGAAGGCGGCGCCATGCGCTTCGAGTTCCGGCAACGTCGAGATGTCGGCGCCCATCGCGAACTCGGCCGCCGCCGCACTGTGCGGCGCGGGTCGTGCGAAGGCGGCCAGCGGACCGGCCAGGTCGAGGCAGGCAAGCGCCGCGCTCGACATGCTCCAGCGCAGCATCGATCGTCTGTTCATCGTCATCCTCCATGTCATGGACCCCGTCGGACGCGGGGTCGGTTCCAGTGTGTTTAAGCGCTTAAATTTCGACCCGCGAGACAGGGCCGAGTTGAGCGTAGCGCACCTGTCGCCGCCCATGCAAAGAACGCGCGCGTTGCCTACTATCTGGCGAGCGCCGGCACGCGCGCCGCGTCGCGCTACGACCGGTCGCGATTTCGGGCGCGCGTCGCACCCGTGATGACCGCGATGCCGAACAGGATGACGGCACACGATCTCGATGATTGCGCGGTAATTGGAGTTGACCCCTGTAGTCCCGGACACAAGATCGGGGCGTAACTCGGATCGGTTTCGTCGGGCCGCGCAGCGCATAGTCCGCCGCCAGCCGAGTTTTCTGCTTGCACTGAAGCAGGCCGATAGTTGGCTGGCCTTCCGGTGCCTTGACTTGCGCGTCGGGCGCGGAAAGGTAGAAGTGCAGTTGCCCCGTATTCGGGCTTGAACAGCATCGATTTAAGTTCGACGACGACATGGCACCGAAGCCTGAGATAGCAGAAGAGCAGATCGATGAAAAACTCGTCGCCGCGTCCCTCTAGCCAATACTGACGCCCGACGAACGCGAACCGGGCACCCAACTCCACAAGGAAACGCAAAATGTGCCGCGAGCGCACGGTCGATGTCGCGCTCCTGGCGGTTATCGTGGCGCTGTGGCGATGTGTTGATGAGCGTTGGGATAATATCCTAGAGCGCTGATCGGGATGCAGCGTCAGCACGCGTCGTCAATGAAACTGTTCAGATCGTCCTGGCACCTGCTGCCCAGTGCGTAGGAAAACCCGCCACACATATCGCAGGTTCGCAGCAGACAACATCGAACTTTGCCAATCCGTGGATATGGAACGGGTCTTCGGCAATCATTGTCTCTATATCCCGTGGTTGGCCCGCATACGCGAGCACGAAACCGCCGCTTTCTCCATGCAGCGGGCCCGCGGCAAGGATATTTCCCGCTTGCGCGTATTTGATGAGCCACGCCTTGTGAGCATCGAGATGCGCCTGGATTTCTTCGAAGGGACGGACGTAGTCGAGCTTGATGGCGAACAGCATAAGCGACTCCTGTTACTGGATGGTTTGCGCACCGGACGTGCGTATGTCGACGAGTACGTCGGTCAGGGTCGCCCTGGCAAGCGCGATGCTCTCGTCCCGGACGGCTTGACCCTTCGACGCTCCTTCGGCCCGCACGAAGCGGACGTCGGTGATGCCCAGGAAACCGAAGAACGCCTTCAGGTAGCTTTCCTGGAAGTCCATGTGTGAGAGCGGTGCGTCCGCGTAAAATCCGCCGCGCGCAGAGGCTACGATCACCTGCTTGCCGCCTGCCAGGCCGACCGGGCCGTTTTCGGTATACCGGAACGTGCGCCCGGCCTGGGCTACACGATCGAGCCATGCTTTCAACTGACTCGGCACCGAAAAGTTGTACATCGGCGCACCGATGACAATGACGTCGCTCGCTAGAAACTCCTTGACGAGTGCTTCGGAGAGCTCATGTTCGCGCGCGGTGGCGTCGTCGAGAGCACCGACGCCGATCTGCCGAAATCCTGCTGCGATCGGGCCGGTGAGATGCCGGATTTCGTCGTGGACGAGATCGCGGTACGTCACATGCGCCGACGGATGCTGCGCCCGCAGACCAGCTACCACGGCTGCGGACAGCTCTCGCGTGATGGAACTGTTGCCGAGCATGCTCGAATCGAGATGAAGGATATTCATTGAAGCCTCGCTGACAGGGGAGGAGTGAAGCGCGTCGAAACGCGCTGGAATTCATTGCGATGCCTTCCGGGCGGCCAGATCGATCAGCCTCGCGACCTCGTCCGGGTGAGATAGCATCGACATGTGGCTGGAGCGAATCGACGTGACCGTTGCCCCGATGTGCTGCGCAATGGCTTGCTGCACGGCGGGCTTCAGCGCATTGTCGTTGGTGGTTCGCAGATACCAGACAGGCTTGTCGTGCCAGGCCGCGTGCTGGATTTTCCCAGTGAAGCAGGCCGCTGCGACAGGCTGTTGAACCGATGCCAGGACGCGAGCCTGTTCGAGCGGAATGTCCGCTGCCATGACGTGCTGAAACGCTCGCGCATCGTCGAGCCAGATTAGCCCATGGGCGTCAGATGCGAGGCCGGTCATCGGCGCGTGGAGGCGTTGCAGCAGGTCGGCGACGGACTCGCCGTCGTCCGGTACCAGCGCGGACAGATAGACCAGGCCTTTCACACTGGCAGCGTTGCCGGCCTGTGTAGGCGTTCGTTATTAGCGCTAGCTGTGAAGCTTCAATAGGTTGTATCGATGGTTCATCCGGACTGAGTCTGGGAGACTGGAAGTCGCCAAACACCCAACCTTCCAGGAACCCAGCCGGATGAACACCCATAAGAATGCCCGACTCACTTTCGCGCGTCGACTTGAGATGGTTCAGGAGATCACCGAATCCGGTTCGAGCGTGTCGCGAGCGGCGGCCGATCACGGCGTGACAGCACCGACTGTGCGCAAATGGCTTGGACGCTACCTAGCCGGCGGTGCGGTTGCGCTGGCTGACGCTTCTTCTCGACCGGCTCGCTCTCCACGCGCCATCGCCCCGTCGACTGCCTTACTGATCGTGGAATTGCGCCAGCAGCGCTTGCTGCAACGTCAGATCGCTCGACAGGTGGGAGTGTCGGCCTCGACCGTCAGTCGGGTGCTGGTGCGTGCCGGACTGTCTCGGTTGAGCGACCTGCAACCGCGTGAACCGGTTCAGCGCTACGAGCACAAGGCGCCGGGCGATTTGCTGCACATCGACATCAAGAAGCTTGGCCGTATCGCGCGTCCTGGCCATCGTGTCACCGGCAATCGGCGCGATACAGTGGACGGCGTTGGCTGGGAGTACCTGTTCGTCGCAGTGGACGATCACGCCCGGATTGCCTACACGGCAATGCATCCAGACGAGACGAAACGCAGTGCCGTGCAGTTCCTGCGCGATGCAGTGGCTTGGTACGCCGGACTCGGCGTGCGTGTGCATCGCTTGCTAACCGACAACGGTTCGGCGTTTCGCTCACACGAGTTTGCGCGAGCCTGTCAGGAACTGGGTATCCGGCACAAATTTACGCGGGCGTATCGTCCGCAGACCAACGGCAAGGCCGAACGCTTCATCCAGTCAGCGTTACGCGAATGGGCCTACGCATGGACATACCAGAGCTCGGCCCATCGCATCGAAGCCTTGGCGAGTTGGCAGCACCACTACAACTGGCATCGTGCCCATAGCGCCATCGGCGGCGTTGCGCCGATGGCCAGACTTCCCGCGTCGAGAAACAACCTCTTGACGCTTCACAACTAGCGGAGCAAAGGGATGACCGATTTCAAACTTGACTCGCACGTTGAGATGAGAGAATGCTTCAAACCTTGCGAGCGGAGAATTCAGTTCGATGATCGAGTACGTGAGCGACGCCTTGTTGGCGGCGCTATTTCCGCCTGGCGTTGGGGATATGGATGTCTTGCGTGTCGCGGGGCCAGTCGCGGTCGATGCGGGGACTGAGGCGAGCGGGATCGACTTCGCAGGGACCCGGCATCTGGTGTTTTTTGCCGACGTCATGACATATGCGGGCCATGACGAACAGTACATTCAGGACACAGCGGTCGCTTGGAACGGCGGATTCGTTCCGGCTTCGCAGTCTCGGTTGGTGAAATTTTTCCGCGCCGAGGCGGACCGGGAGACGATGTTCTACCCGTCCGACTGGCCGTTGCCGGATCCTGCGATGATATGGCAATTCAGTGAAGCGCTCGGTATGGCACTAATTGGTCACGCCGACACGTTCCCTGGAACGACGCAGTACTTCTACATGCCACAGACAGGTAAACTTGACGCGCTATATAATAGGCTCGCTAGGAAATTCGAACGTGGCGAATTTGGGGTATCGTTTCGCTGCGTGACCCGGCCGGCGTCTGACGAAGGAGGATTTTATGGCTTTGAACGCATCTAGCAAGCTTCGCCCGAAGGTGATAGCGCTGCAGAAGCGCGGGGTCGCCATGATCCTCCAGCGCACGGAGGCGGCGGCCGAAAGCGGCGCACTGACGGAAAAGACGGCTCGTGAAACGTACCGCGCGAAAGTGCGGGTGCGCACGCGACGCACTGCGGAATCAGAATCGTAACCGACCGTAGATTTTTCCGACCAAGCTAGGCGCCACCGAGAGGTGGCATCTTCGTTTTGGACGGATGACTCGGCACTCGGATACCTCCGTCGCCTCGCAAAATCGCCACTCCGTGGCCGATTGTGCTTTTCACATAGGTCCGGCGGCTTTGAGGTCGCTCACGGTGCCGGGTTCCAGATAACGATCTGGCTGTGGTCGATCCCGACCGCATTCCAGACCACATCGATTGCGGGGCCGGCGAGCACAGCCGGGGAAACGGCCGGATCCTCGACATAGCGCAGCGATGAAGTGAGGTCGACGAGGTTGGCGGGCAACTCCGGGAAGCCAGCGAGACCGGTCCTTGGCCGTCGTATGGCGACGCGCAAACCACGCACATTGAGCAGGCTCACCGATAAATACAGCGGGGCGGGGATGCCTAGCGTCGTCAGGGCCTGAAAGGCCACAGGGAGCGCGTGTTGGACGAGCGACGGTTCGTACGTCGCCGGGAAGATCGTCGGCAGCGGCGGGTTGCCCTGTTCCTCGGTCGTGAGGACGCTGACCAGTTCAATGCATCCATCACGGAATAGCTGCGCGAACGCGTAGTGCTGATCTTGGCGGTCAGTGTTGCTGGTGCAGATCACGCCTTCGAAATTCGCGACCGGCCTTCCAAGCGGATTTGCGGCTGGCTGGGCCCGCTGCAGATCCTCAGCGGCAGCTTTGAGTTCCTCGATCGTGTGCCCTTCACGCCGCGTGAGCGATAGCACTGGCACCAGGTGCACTACGAGCATGGGCTGGTCGGGCACGAGTGGAACTTGGATCTGACGGCTGCGAAGCAAGCCCAGCCGGCGATCGCGAAAGGCGACGGCCCGGTCGGCGAGGCCTTCCGAAAACGCAAACGCTGTGCGGATTGCGTGGATGTCCATGGTTTCCTTGCCAACGGAATTGCGCAGGTAGAAGTGGTTGTTGCGTAGCAAACGGTGCGGCGCGTTGGGACTTGGTGCCACACGCAGGACCACGACGTGGCCACCGGCTGCGAGCGGCACCGCGTGCGAGAGTAGATTGGTCT
>NZ_BBSK01000110.1:0-4657 GCF_001319805.1 Burkholderia sp. E168m22 | reverse complement strand
TCCGGTCGAATACCGGCAGAGTCTTGGAATTGCGGCATAAATCAGTCCAAGAATTTGACCGCACCCCCGTTCTATTGGGAAAATTGCCTCCGAAACACTAACACTCATTTGTGTCCAGGTGACCTGAGACGGATCGTGTAGCCAAACGGCAAGTGAGTTCTCTTATCCTAGAGGCAAGGAGAACTCGATGAAGAAGCGACATACCGACGAACAGATCATCCGCATCCTGCGGGAAGCCGAGAGCCAGGAGGTACCGGTCAAGGATCTGTGCAAGCGGCACAACATCTCGGAGCAGACGTTCTACCGGTGGCGCACCAAGTTCGGTGGCATGGACGTGGCCGAAGCACGTCGGCTCAAGGAACTGGAATCGGAGAACGAGAAGCTCAAGCGGCTGGTGGCCGAGCAATTGCTGGTGATCGACGGCTTGAAGGAGTTCAGCCGAAAAAAATGAATTCCCCGACGGGCCGGCGCGAAGCGCTGGAAGTCCTGACTCGGCGGGGATTATCGCAACGCAAGGCATGTCGTTACCTGGGGCTGAGCCGCCGGGTGGCGATCTACACGCTCAAGCAACCGGAGAAAGACCGGAGCTTGGGCGAGCGGTTGATCGCGGCTTCCCAAGAGGTGCCACGCTTCGGTTATCGTCGGATCTCGGCTTGGCTGTCGTTGGGCGAATCGCGTGTGCGCCGGATGTGGCGTGCGCTGAAGCTGAACATCCCGAAGCGCCGGCCGCGTCGACGGCGTTGCGGCAGCGATATTCGCCTGCCGGGTGCGACGAAACCCAATTCGGTCTGGAGCTACGACTTCGTCCACGACCAGTTGGTCGACGGTCGAGTCTTGAAGATGCTGTGCGTGATCGACGAATACACCCGCGAATGCCTAGCAATCGAGGTCGGGGCCAGCTTGCGTTCGCAAGACGTGATCCTGGTCCTGTCGCGATTGATGCGCCTATACGGCAAGCCGGCGTTCATTCGGTCCGACAACGGCGCGGAATTTACGGCGGCCAAGGTTATGCGCTGGCTGCGTGACGCGGCAATCGGGCCAGCCTTCATTACGCCCGGTAACCCGTGGCAAAACGGCTTCGTCGAAAGCTTCAACGGCAAGCTGCGCGACGAGCTGCTGAATCGGGAATGGTTCCGCAGCCGCGCCGAGGCCAAGGTGCTCATCGAGCGCTGGCGACAGTTCTACAACGAGCGTCGGCCGCATAGCGCTCATCGTTACCAACCTCCTGCCACGGTCCGTCGAGCCTGGCTGGATTCCGAGAATATCGACAGGCGACTCACTGCTTAACTGGCTACAAGATCCCACCGCAGGTCACAGGATTTCTAGAGCAGATCATTACAATCGGCAGCGCATGCCCACGTCGATCGACTACCTCACTCCCGTCGAATACGAAACCCGACGCTGCATGACATGCTGAACGTGAAAACGAGGCAGGGTCAATCCGGGTGGGCGTGGATTGTGCAGACAGTCTCTGCACAATCCGGTCTGCAGGCCACGTCGAGTAAAAAGCTCGCATCTGCGCGAGATTGCGCCATCCGAAACTACGACCGAATCACTCTGACAGCCCGGCGCCCAAACGGCGGATCACCGCGTCGCCATAAGCGGGCCGCCCCTTCCCGCCCTGCTCGAACTCAACGATTCGTCGCCCGATCTCCCAATATGTCGCCGTCATCAGGGCGTTCACCGTGCGAGCCGTCGCTTCGCGCGACGACGCAACTACATCGGCAATTTCACGGTGCAGTCCGGCATAAGCGGCCTGCCCGACATCGAGCTGCGTCACAGTGCGTTCACCGCGTCCTTAAACGCCTCGCGCCGTAGCCCAGTATTACCGACTCCGTCATTTCCCGCAGGATAGCTTCCGCTACTTCACCGTTGCCAATGGCATGAACAATGCCAGCGGGTCGCTAGTCAGCGGCGCGAAGCCGAAATGCCGGTAGAACGCCGCAGCCGTTTCGTCCTTTGCGTCGACCGTCAGAGCCACCGCAGCGATTTCGGACTTTGCGGCACGTTGCAGCGCGTTGACCAGCAGCGCTGCGCCGAGTCGCCTGCCGCGATATGCCTGATCGACGGCCAGGCGCCCCATGCGCACCACCGGGATCGCAGGATAACGGGGCAACTTGCGCGCGATGGCGTGCGGCAAATCCGTGAGCGCGACGCTGGCGGCAGACAGTGTGTAGTAGCCCGCGACAACGTTGCCGTCGAGCATCACGAAACAGGCGGCCACCCTGCGGCGTACGTCCTGCGTAACCACCTCGCGCAGATATCGATCAAGCGCGGGCGTGCCGCATGCGAATCGAGATCGATCATGAGCCGCCTCAAGGGCGGCCACTACCAACTGCGCACCGCTCATGCGTTACGCAGCAGTTGATCGTGAAGATCGATCGCGCGCTTGAGCGCGTCGACCGGCTCGGCGGGCGTCAGGATCGCGTGCGCGAACCGTTCCGATTCCGCGACCGACAGGCGGATCACTTCCGCGTCGGCAATCGCGCGTTGCGCCGCCTCCCGGGCGGCCGAGACGACGAAATCGGACATCGTGCGCCCCTGAATCTCGGCAGCGCGCCGGATCGCCGCGTGCACATCCGTTTCGATGCGGGCCTCAAATCGTGTGGTAGCCATGGTCACTCACCTCCTCACGCCATTGTACGGAAAATTGCCGGGGCGATCAAGGTGTACGGAAAATTGCCGAGTCACTATCGCGCAAATTGAAAATGCTGGGCGACGTGTTTGACGCATCGCGAAGTCTCTTCGCACTTGTAGACCAAAATAAAGTCGTCAAATTACGGGCCAGAAGCCTTGATCCGCGAGGATTCCGGAGTGACGGAACTACATTGCGCTATGTGACGGTCATCCGCTACCAGAAAGGCTTTGGCGGGCCGCCCAGCGCTTCGCCGTGGGTCGAATGGGTGCGCCAGCGTGGCGGCTGGTGGAGCAGCCCCCCTGAAACACCGGACCGTCTTGGCGCCCCGCCCGTTGCGCTGATTCGTGGCGTTGGCCGGCTTGGCCGCACCGGCAGGGTAGCCAAGATGATGATTCATCTCGCCGCTCAGTGCTCGCTCGATCAGCGCCTTCTTGAGCGCCAGCGTCGCGGCATTGATGGCTTCTGCTGTCATTGGACCGTTGCCAAACTGCTCAAGCAGTTCGGCCGGAATCGCCGGCAGTTCCACCGGCTGGGCTTTCGGTTTGCGAGGCATACACTCTCCTTGAGAGAATGTTATGCCTTAAACACGAAATTCCTGACAGGCCCGATATCGGAGCAGACGTATTACCGATGGAAGAAGCAGTACGCGGGTCTGGAGTCGAACCAGGTCCGCGAACTGAAGCAACTCCAGGATGAGAACGAGCGGCTCAAGAAGCTAGTTGCGGAGCTGAGTCTGGACAAGGCCATCCTGCAGGATATCGCCACAAAAAAGTGGCCGCGCCCGCGCTGAAGAGACAGGCAGTGAGCTACATCGTGGATCACTACGGTCTTCCGACGCAGCGGGCGTGCCGGCTGGTCAAGCAAGCTCGCAGTACCCACTACTATCGCAGCGTCAAGGACCCGCAAACGGCACTGCGTCAACGCATGCGCGAGATTGCGCAGACGCGCGTTCGATATGGCTACCGGCGCGTGCACGTGCTGCTCAAGCGTGAAGGTTGGCGTGTGAGCCGTAATCGGGTCTATCGGCTCGACGCCGAAGAGCAGCTTCAACTGCGTTCGAAGCTACCCAAGCGCCGCAAGATGGTGGTGTCGCGCCGCGAGCGTTGCGTGCCGGTTCGTCCCAATGAAGTCTGGAGTCTGGACTTTGTGGCGGACCAGTTAGCCGACGGCACCCGCTTGCGCGCCCTGACGGTCGCGGACATCTTTAGCCGTGAAGCGCTGGCCATTGAAGTAGGCAAGCGCTTGCGTGCCGAGGACGTCGTGTCAGTGCTGAATCGTTTGGTGGCTCAGCGCCGCGCACCGAGGTTCCTGTTCGCCGATAACGGCAGCGAATTCTCGGGTCGCCTGCTGGACATGTGGGCCTACCACTACAAGGTGCAGATCGACTTCAGCCGGCCAGGCAAGCCCACCGACAACAGCTTCATCGAGACATTCAACGGCTCGTTCAGGGACGAATGTCTGAACCTGCACTGGTTCGAATCGTTGGCGGAAGCCAAACGAGAGATCGAGGCTTGGCGCCGCGACTACAATGAGACTCGACCTCACATGGCGCTCAAAGAGCTAACACCGGGTGAATTCGCCCGGCAATACAGCCTTCGGCCCACGGCCGAAGGCTCATGAAAGACCGAACACTAACGCTCGGCACTGTCCAAGAAATCCAAGCGGTTCAGGTGGATATCTGAATCCAGGTATGACAAGGCTTGTAATGCCTAGGTCGAAATCTCCGCACTTGAACGCACCGGCATACCGAGTATTCGGTTCATGGCGATATGGAAGTAGATTTCAGCTGGACATTGGGGCTTCAATTTGCGCCGATGCCGCCACCCTAACAGTCCGCTGGTTAGCCTAGGCAGCGGGCCCTGTGGAGTTGCCCCTGTAACTCAGGACACGCGGACACCGTTAGGTTGATGACACCGCATTACGCCTGAACTCGCGAGGCGAGCGGTATTTCAAGGCTTTGTGCGGGTGGCGCTCATTGTAGTGTTCAAACGCGATAGCCAGACGCGAGAGCGCTGTTGG
>NZ_BBSK01000109.1:0-143570 GCF_001319805.1 Burkholderia sp. E168m22 | reverse complement strand
AGACCGTCTTCATCGGTCGCCCCCCGGCAGCAAGGGCGAGCGCGCAATCAGGTTTTTTGAACGGCCCCATTCCACGGCTTCTTTCAGGATTTCGACCTCCAGCGTCTTCTTCCCAAGTAGCCGTTGCAGTTCCTTGATTTCCTTGATGGCGGCGGCCAGCTCAGATGCCGGCACAACGGTTTCGCCTGCCTTCACCGCCGCCAGACTGCCTTCCTGGTATTGCTTGCGCCAGCCGAACACTTGGTTGGCGTTGACGCCGTGCCGACGTGCAACGGCCGACACCGACGCTCCCGGCTCCAATGTTTCCTGCACGATGGCGATTTTTTCTTGCGCCGTGCGCCGACGACGGCGCTCCGGCTCGGTCAGAATTTCGATGCTTTCCACGTAATGACTAGGCTTACTGATAGGCACAAGACTATCCCTTATTTTAAGAGAGTCCTCGTGTCCTCAGATACGTGGGGTCGCTCCACCCTGATAGTGCCGGGACCGGGCACAGGCCCGCGCATTGTTGGTGTTTGTGGACAATGCGACGAGCCGGTTCGGATGCGGTACTTCACGCAAACTGAATCGACCTTCAGCTGTTTCGGAGCGACGTGAGCAGGCATCGAGCGGCGCGGCAAACCGGGGTCGGCCACTGACACGGTTCAACGGACAGGCAAACGTTTGAGTCGAACTGATCTCAATCGGCGATACAGAGCCAACCCGACGGGAAAACCCGTCTACAAGACGGGTTTGGGTCAGTGCTTACCGGCTGCTTGAATACCCTCGTGTTCCCGCCATCGTTTGCGCGGGTCCGACAGCGAGGGGGCAGATCATGCGCGTGAACGACAATATGGACCAGATACCGGTGCGCGGCCGAGCCGAGAGTGCGACTGTCATTCGGACGGCCGGTACGCCCGTATTGATGATATGTCGACGCGATAATATCAGCGCGCGCCGCACGAGCGGAGATGGGCGATGACCACGCAAGACTTCGTGGCGATGGCTCAGCAGTGTGCGCCTGCCGTCGCCCCGCAGACGTTGGCTGCCATTGTACGAATCGAATCGGGATTCAATCCCTACGCTATCGGTGTTGTCCATGGCCGTTTGGTGAGACAGCCTCGGCGCGAGGACGAAGCGATCGCCACGGTCAAGGCATTGCAAGCGGCGGGGTGGAACTACAGCGCCGGCCTCGCGCAAATCAATCGCGACAACTGGTCTCGTTACGGATTGACCGCGAGGACCGTCTGCGACGTCTGTCGGAACCTGAGCGTTGGTGCGGCTATTCTTCGGGCATGTTTTCGGCGGGCTCGCCCTATTCATGCCCATCCACAAGAGGCGTTGCGCGCTGCGCTGTCGTGCTATGCGAGCGGGAATTTCGTAACCGGTTTTCGCGTCGGATATGTGCGACGGATTACGGAAGCAGCGGCGTCGGGCGACACTTTCGTTCCTGCGCTGACGTCATCTGCAACGCCGATTCCGGTGATACGCGACCGTGTGACTGGGTCTAGGGCTGAGAGCCGCGGGCGCTCGACTCCTGTGTCTCCTCCATCCTCGAACCCGAACGACGATACAGCGCGAAGCCAAAATAACGGTGGAGTCGAAGGCAGTGCCGTTATTTTCTGAGCAAGGAAGGTGGAATTCGGCTGGATGGAGTGCATTATGAAATCTGTATTCCTAATTAGCATAAGCGACGTGAGACTGAGAAAAACGTGTGTTGCGTGGATCTCGTCGAATTGGCGCCGCATTGCAGTGCTCGGCGTGCTCGTCATGGCAACCCCTCCGGCATCTGCACAACTCAGTCAGGTCAATACCTTGCTGATCACTATTCAGAACACGTTGCTCGGTGTGGGCGGGGTGGTGTGTTCGATTTCCATCATCTGGGCCGGCTTCAAAATGATGTTTCAGCACGCCCGGTTTGGCGATATCGCGCATGTTTTCGTCGGTGGCCTTTTCGTTGGCTGCGCAACGGTCATTGCTGGCATGTTGATTCCGACGGCCTAACGTGAACACGGAGCTGATTGTGAACACACTCTCCGACCCCGTATTCAAAGGCTGCACGCGGCCAGCGATGCTATGGGGCGTTCCACTTGTACCGCTGTTGATGGTCGCTGGCGGCATGCTGATCCCGGCAATCTGGGTATTGATGGCGAGTGCGCCTTTGGGTGTCGCAATCGTACTGTTGATCGTTCCCGTGTTCGCGACGATGCGCATGATTACGCGTCAGGACGACCAACGTCTCGCTCAGCGCATGCTACGCGTGAAAATGAGACTGTGCCAGCGCAACCGGCGCTTCTGGGGCGCGCATGCCTATGCGCCGATCCGATTGAAGGCGCGAGGGTGACATGAGCACACCGTCGGCACACGCAACCCTCGTACCGCGCGAAGTGGTGCTCGCAGATTTCATCCCATTTTCGTCGCATGTCACGGACCGCGTGATTCGCACACGCGAGGGTGACTATATACAAATCTGGAAAATTCCCGGGATTGCATTCGAGACGGCCGATCCTGCCGATATTCTCGCGCGCCATGTCACCTTCAATCAGCTGGTGCGCAATCTGCCGGGTGGCCACGTCGCGCTATGGACGCATCGGCTGCGGCGGCGTACCGCGGACAGGTTCGAGACGACCTATCTCAACCGATTCTGTCAGGACTTAGCTGAGCGCTACTACGCGAGCTTTGCCGGTTACACGATGATGACCAACGAGCTCTACGTGAGCGCCGTATATCGTCCTCACCGGACGCGATTGGGGCGGCTGTTCAGCCGTGCAGCACGCCGTACAGTTGACGACATTCAGCGCGATCAGCAAGACGCATTGCGTGCGCTGGCCGATATCGCCGCGCAGATCGAGACTGGTCTCAAACCGTGGTCGCCATGCGCGCTCGGTGTGTATGAACGCCGCGATCCATTGACCAAGCGGCTCTGTCGCTATTCCGCCGCGCTCGAGATGCTTGGTTACCTAGTCAACGGAACGTGGGAGGCGGTACCGGTTGGATACGGTCGAATTTGCGACACGTTACCAACCTCGCGCCTGTTCTTCCACCGTGAGAAGCTCGAGATCCGCACACCTACGCGCACCCGCTATGCGGCGTTGCTCGACCTGAAGGACTATCCGGAGCAAACCGAGCCAGGCATGCTCAATGGATTGCTCTACGGCGACTTCGAGTACATCGAAACGCAAAGCTTTACCGTGCTTGACCGTCCCAGTGCCAAGGAGGCGCTCGAGCGCCAGCGCAACCAACTGATTGCGGGAGATGACGTTGCTGTCTCGCAAATCGAGGCAATGGATCAGGCCGCGAACGATCTCGTCAATGGCGATTTTGTTTTGGGCGAGTACCACTACACGTTGGCTGTGCTGGGAGATACCTTGGATGAGGTAGTGCGGCATGTCGCCCAAGCACGAACGAAGCTTGCAGACGCCGGCTTCCAGAGTGCGCTCATTGATCTGGTCGCCGATGCTGCGTGGTTCGCGCAGTGCCCCGGCAACTGGCGATACCGACCGCGAGAGGCGAAGCTCACATCACGCAACTTTTGCGCGATGGCCAGTTTGCATAATTTCGCGACTGGAAAGCGAGAGGGTAATCCGTGGGGCGAAGCTATCACGATTGTCAAAACGCCCAGCGGGCAACCGCTCTATCTGAATTTTCACGCGACGCCCGAGAAAGTCGACTCAAACGACGAGAAGGCGCTTGCCAACACGCAGATCATCGGCCGAGCCGGTGCAGGCAAGACTGTGCTTGAACTGTTTCTGCTCGCGATGGCAATGAAGTACGGTGTGATGGGCGTGCTCTTCGACAAGGACCGAGGAGCGGAAATCGGGATTCGCGCCATGGGTGGTCAATACACGGTATTTCACCGTGGTGAGCCCACCGGCATGAACCCGTTCCAGTTGGAGGCGGACGAGGCGACACACAGTTTTTGGATGCGTCTCGTGTGCAAGCTGGTCGACAACGGAGTACCGCTGTCCGCGAAGGATGAGCTCGATATCTCTCGCGCGATCCGGGAGGTTGCACGCATGGATCGATCGCTGCGTCGGTTGTCCATGGTCAGGCAACTGTTGCCAAACGTTGGAGATAACAGTCTTCATGCGCGGCTTGCCAAATGGTGCGCCGGCGGGCGCCTCGGGTGGGTGCTCGATAACCCGGTTGACCGGATTGATCTAGATGCGCACCGATTGTTCGGTTTTGACGACACAGAACTGCTCGACGATCCGGAGGTATGTGCGCCACTGACGATGGTGCTGCTGCATCTGACCGAACGCCTGATCGATGGGCGGCGTTTCATCTATGTGATGACCGAGTTCTGGAAGCGCCTGCGCGACCCGGTGTTCAGCGAGTTTGCCAACGACAAGCAAAAGACCATTCGCAAGCAAAACGGCCTAGGTATTTTCGATACCCAGTCCCCTGCGGATGTGCTTAGCAGTCCAATCTCTCGTGCGCTTGTAGAGCAGACGGCTACATTTTTCTTCCTCCCCAACCCGAGCGCAGACCACGATGATTATGTCCACGGTTTCAAGCTGACCGAAGCAGAATTCAACATTGTGAGACGCATGGGTGAGCACAGCCGGCTGTTCTTGGTCAAGCAGGGTCATCGTTCGGCAATCGGGCGACTCGATCTCTCGGGAATGGGCGACGTGCTCGATGTCCTGTCGGGCACGTCAGACAATGTTGCGTTGCTCAATACGATCCGGGCCAAGGTCGGGGACGACCCCGATGTGTGGTTGCCGCGCTTTCATGATGCCCTGACTGCTCGCCGGCGCCAGACGAGTGCGTTTCAAACCGCATTGTCGAGCACCGCTACACACGCGCAAGGTGGTGTTCTATGAATGGCCTCTTCAGCGCGGTGGGCGGTACGCTCGAAAATGGTATGCACACGTACGTAAGCGATGCATCGTCTGCGTTGTCGTCCGCGTTAGTACCCGCGGCTACCACGGGAGTGGTGATCTGGGTTCTCGCGTATGGCATGGCAGTGATTCGCGGAGAGGCACACGAGCCGGTGCCGGCATTTGCGTGGCGAGGTATGAAAGTCGTCATCACGCTCGCGTTTGCGCTAAGTGCGGGGCTGTACCAGTCCCAGGTCGTCAGTGCCGTGAGCGAGACGACAACCGGCGTCGCCCAGGCAATTCAGACAGCAGCCGTTCGTACCGGCGCAGGAAATGTTGGATGCGGGTCAGTTGAACAAGCGAGCGAGGCAAGCGAGCATGCTGTGGGCATTTACCGGACGCTCGATTGCTATGATCGGCAGCTTAACCTCGTGGTCGACGCCTATTTCGACAAAGCGACCCATGAAGGTCTGAGCATGAGCGGCATCGTCGCAGGTATCGGCGACCTCGCTTGTGGTCTGGTTGCCGCCTTCGGGGGCGCAATCTTTCTGATGGTGCTCGGCGTCGAAGTGATGATGGCACGCATGCTGCTCGACCTCGTACTTGCGCTGGGTCCCATATTCATTGTGTGTGGAGCATTTAGTCCTACTGTTAGATTTTTCGAAGCATGGACTGCCAAGCTCGTGAACTATGCGCTGTTGCAAGTGTTGGTTGCGGCTTTTCTTGGTCTCGCGCTCGCGGCGTTCTCGGCCAACCTCGCACCGTTTCAAGTAACGACTGCTGATCCGGACGCTTCTGCCGATGCGTTGGCCGCTGCCGCCCGTCAAGCACTTCAAGCAAGCGCCCCGTGGGCGGCGGCTTTCGGCATGTTTGTTACATCTATGCTACTGGCGACGATTGGGTGGCAATTGCCGGCCGTGGCTTCGGGGCTTGCGGGCGGTGCGACTGTCTCAGGCTTTGGAGCGTTTGTCGCCGGCTACGCATCCAGACAGGCGGCCGGTGCGATGGCCTTCGCACTGCGCAGTGCAAACCGAAACGCGTCTTCCGGCGGTCGAATATCTAGGCCTGGCGCATTGGTGAGCACCGCCTCGCCGCATCCTCCAGCCTATCAACGGGCTGCACGCGAGCAGCTTGACCGTGCGCACGACTGAACAGGAAGCGAAGCCATGAAGCGATACCTATTCACGCATGTACTGATGTGCGCCATTGTCGCGGGCTCGGCGTCGTTTATTGAGCCGGCGAAAGCGGAAATCTATTCGGTCTATGACGAAAAGAACGTCGCCCAGGCGATCGCGATGGTCGGGCAGCTCAAACAACAAGTGCAGCAGGAGATGGCGTTGTACCGCTCAATGAGCGGCGCGCGCGGCTTTGGTGCGTTGCTGGATAGACCGGGGGTGGTTAATGCGTTGCCGGGCAATTGGCAACGCGTGTATGCAGCGATTCGCGAGGGAGGGTATGCCGGGTTGACTGGTCCGGCCCAGGCGCTGCGTGCGCAAAGCAAGCTCTACGACTGTGAAGATCAGCATGGCATCGATCAGCGAATTTGTCAGCGTGCATTAAACAAGCCATTTCAGGATAAGGCACTTGGCCTGCAGGCATATCAGACCGAGCTTGCCGAACTCGACCGGATTGAACGTCTGATGCGGCATATCGATACGACACGGGATCCGAAGGGTATCGCGGAGCTGCAAGCACGAATCCAGTCGGAGAGTGTGGCAGTCGGCAACGAAATGACGAAGTTGCAGATGTTCAAGATGCTCGCGGAAACCGAGGATCGCTTGATTGCCGAGCAGCAGACTGAACTGCTTCTTAAGCGAGCGGGCAACACGCGGCGACTTCAGGATCAGATGGTGCCGATCACGTTTGGTCGATAAGGAGAACTGCAATGACGCGACGCCGGATGATATGCGTGCTTATCGGGCTGAGCATGTCGATGTCCGGATGCAACGGTGTGCCGTCCAGGCTCGTGCTACCCGATGGAGCTCACCGCGTACCGGTCAATCAGCAACTGCCGGTGCCTCCGGGGGCGAACCTGCGGCTGGATGGAGCTTGTCCGTGAACGATCAAAGCGATTATCGGCGTGCGCTTGATTTTGAGGCGTCGCTCACCGCATTGCAGGCATGCTCCGAACGTCGCGCATGGCAAGTGGCGTTTGCCGCCGTTATTGTTGCGATCGGTTCGGTAGCGGCGCTTGCCGTGATGATGCCGTTTTATCGCGTGGTGCCGTTGCCTATCGAGGTGAACAAGCTCACCGGCGAGGCGCAATTCATCGAGGTGCTCGACGCAAAACACGTGCCGCTGCGTGAGATCGAAGATAAGCACTGGGTCGAAGTCTATGTACGCACTCGCGAGCGCTACGACTGGGGACTGTTGCAAATGGATTATGACCGTGTCCTGGATATGAGCGACGAATCGGTCGCGCGCGCATATCGTCAAATCTATAGCGGTCCGAACGCGTTGGATCAGCAACTGGGCGCGTCAGTTCAATACCGCACCCGAATAGTGTCGACGACGCTCGTGCCCGACGAGCCGGGACATGCTGTCGTGCATCTCGAGCGAACGGTGCGCAAGAACGGCATCGATACCGGTGAGCCAGCAAAGCGCTTTGTGATTACGCTCGCCTTTACCTACCGCCCCACGGTGCTGGTGCGGGAACGTTCGGCCATCGAAAATCCATTCGGCTTCAAGGTGACGGCGTACAGCCGAGATGCGGAGGATACGCCACCTGCTCCACAGCCCGGTGCAGGAGCTGGCCGATGAAGACGCTCGCGACCATGGCGATCCTGTTGGCGTGCTTTGCGGCGCAAGCAGTCGACGCACACGTCATGCCGGACTGGACGCACGATGCCAGGGTGCGCAAAGTGCGTTATGTGCCGGACGAAGTCGTGCGCATTATCGCGCAGCGCGGCTTTGCCACCCACGTCGAGCTGGATCCGACCGAGCACATTCTTGTGGTTGCGCCAGGGGACCGCGACGGTTGGTATGTGGTAGCCAATCGGGGAGACCATGACGTTTATCTGAAGCCGAAACTCGCCGCTCATGACACGAATCTGATTGTCCGGACCGATCGGCGCAGCTACAGCTTTGATCTTCTCGTTCTGCCCCTGAAAGCACGCTTTGGCAACGCGCACGAGATGTACCGGGTAAGTTTCGTGTATCCGGACACCGCTGCGTCGGATGCGTCTATTGCCGCGCGCTTGGCGTGTTTGCAGAAACGGCTGTCTCAGCCGTCCGTCGTGCGTAACGCCGCGTACTCGATGCAGGTCATGCCACATGCAGAGGATATCGCACCGTCCGCAGTATGGGACGACGGTCGCTTTACGTACATTCGAATCCCCAACAATCGTCGTATACCCGCGATCTTCCGAATCGAGGACGATGACACCGAACGCGTGGTGGACAAGCACATAGACCGTGATGTGGTGGTCGTCCATGAGCTTGCTCGCCGACTCGTGTTGCGTCTGGGCGATGAGGCGGTTGGTTTGTGGAACGACGCATTCGACATTGATGGCGTCGCGCCGCGGCACGGTGTGACGGTCGACGGCGTGCGCCGCACGCTGCGGAGTCGCGAACATGACTGAGGACACTTCGCCCAACGGCGCAGCGACGGACGACAGGATCCGTCGCAACAGCTCGGCAGATATGGATACAGATACGGGATCCGAATCGTCTGTCATGCTCGATCGCGGCATGCCCAGCCTGGATGGGTTCGGGCGACGATCGTTCATCAACTGGCTAGTACCGCTCGCGATCATTGTCCTTGCGCTAATAGGCGCGGTCTGGACAGTTCATGGTGTGCTCGCTCACCGAGACGAGGCTGCGCGTGCGCGCCGCAGTGCGCTCCATGCGCGAGGCGCACACGAAAAGGTGTTCGACGAGGTGCCGGCACTTGCCGAGCCTGCATCGGCTGCTGCTATGCCTATACCGGCGCCAGCACCGGCCGCGGTACAGCCTGCGCCGTCCAGTGATCGTGCTGCTCCGTTACGCAGCTACTACGACGCGCCGTTGCTTGCCGTGGGGGCCAGCAATGGGCAAATGGCAGACGCGAGCGAGAGTGAGTCAGCTTCCCCCAGTATTTTTCCCGTACATGCGGACCAGCAGCCGTCGAATGCGACTGCCGATATGGCCGAGGAGCGGGCGAAACCCTTCTCACAGCCACTGTCTCAGGTGCTCACGCCGACGCGCATGCCAAAGGTGATGGCAGCGTTTATTGGCAACCGCAGTTTGCTACTCGCTCAGGGCACGAAGATCGATTGCGCGGGCGACACCGCGTTCGATTCCACCCAGGCGGGTATATCGACTTGCACGGTCGCACGTAATGTCTATTCCGACGACGGGCGCGTGGTGCTGATCGAGCGCGGCTCGCAAATTAATTGCGAATATCGCGCGAATCTTGCGCCTGGGCAACGACGTGTATTTATTCTGTCAGCACGAATTGCTACGCCGCACGGGGTAGCCGTACAGATCGATTCACCGGTAGCCGACGCGCTGGGCCGCATGGGTATGGATGGATCGATCGAGAATCACTGGGGCGCGCGCGTGGGCGCGGCGATGATGCTCGGACTGAGCCACGATGCGATCGGTTATCTGGCCACGCGCGGGGGCAATGGCAACGGCACGATTGTCTACCAGAACACACAGGCGCAAGGCAGCGACATGGCCACACGCGTACTCGATCAGACCATCAATATTGCCCCGACGCTCAAGCAACATCAGGGTACCGAGTTTACGATTGTCCTTGCTCGCGATCTGGACTTCAGCTCGGTTTATGCACTGGAGCCGGAGGGGGTGCGATGAAGGCATGCAAGGCAACACTTCAGCCACAAACCGATCGCGTAGCCGAGACAATATCGGTATTGCCCGATGATGCGTCGGTGACGGAGCTGATGCGTTCGTTCGCACCGTTGCTCGCCGACGAAGCGGTAACGGAGCTCGTAATCAACCGACCGCAGCGTATTCTGACAGAGACCCATCGGGGGTGGCAGGCACACGATTTACCGGAGCTTGATTTCGAACGACTCATGGCGTTCGCCGTGGCGATTGCCACATTGACGAATCAGGGCGTCTCGACCGAGCATCCGCTGCTTTCCGCGCTATTACCGGATAACGCGCGCCTCCAACTCGTGGTGCCGCCCGTGGTTCCGCCGCGGACGGTATCGATCACGATCAGGCGCCCGAGCGCGGATGAAAAGACGCTTGAGTGCCATCGTGCCGATGGCATGTTTGAGGACACGGTTTGGCGACACGTTGACGGTCTCGGCAAGACAGGCCTAGCGTTGCGCGGAGCCGATCGGATGCTCGTCGAGCGGCTCGAAGCGCGTGATTTTTCCGCCTTCTTTGAAAGCGCCGTGCGAGCACGCCGCAATATTGTCATTGTCGGCAGCACGGGCTCCGGCAAGACGAGCTTTATGCGCAGCTTGTGCCGATACCTGAGCGCAACCGAGCGCATCGTGACGATCGAAGACGTACGCGAGCTGTTCATTCGGCATCTCGAAAACTGCGTCCATCTCCTCTATAGCAAAGGCGCTCAGGGGCGCGCACACATAACGCCTGCAGATTTGATTGCCTGCGCCATGCGCATGCGTCCCGACCGGGTGTTGCTTGCCGAGCTCCGCGGGGCGGAAGCGTACGACTTCCTGAAGCTTTTGACCACCGGGCACGCCGGCTCGATGACGAGTTTTCATGCGTCCAGTGCGGGCATTGCCATCGAGCGTTTTGCGCTCATGGCGAAGGAGCATCCCGAGGCAGCCGCCTGGGACATTGCTTCGCTCAAGCGTGTGCTGCGCTTGACCATCGACGTGATCGCTCACATGGAGGCGCAGCCCGTATTGGACTCACACGGTGTGCAGGTCGGCAAACGCTGGGCGATGACCGAAGTCTGGTTCGACCCGCGCGAGAAGGCTGCCATCGAGTTTGACCCAACCGAGAGGTGCTGCGATGCATGACATGTCCGGGACGCTTGCTCCAGTGTGGCGTGTGACGATTCTTACGCTTGCCATCACGATCGGGATATACGTCGGATTGGCCGCAGCCGAATGGTTAGCCTCGTGCATGCTATATGCAAGCATGCACCGCAATCCCATTCGCGCAAGCTGGTCAACGTGGCTTGATGCATTAGTGGCATGGTACGACGGCCGTTTTCCGAATATGGGGAGACGTGTGGCCGGTGCGGGCCTCATGGGGTTGCTTGTCGCCTTCGGCGGCCCTGCGCTTGCCGTGTATACGTGGCTGGAACAAGCAGGCCGCAGACCCTTGTATGGCGACGCGCGCTTTGCGAACGATGCGGAGATTCGTCGGGCGGGGCTGTTATGAGACAGATTGCACCCGCGAAGTCTCAACCGACGCTTGTGGTGGGCCGTTGGCGTGGCCGCTATCTGCGCTTTGCCGGTCAGCAATTCGTGCTACTTGCCGCGCCCGCTCGTTCAGGAAAGGGCGTGGGGATTGTGATCCCGAATCTGCTGAGCTATTCCGACTCCGTGGTCGTGCTTGATATCAAACAGGAAAATTTTCGTCTCACGGCAGGCTTTCGGCGCGCGCACGGACAAGCCGTGTACCTGTTCAATCCGTTTGCAGAAGATGGCTGCACGCACCGCTACAACCCGTTGTCGGTCATTGCAGACGACATGTTTCGCGTCGGCGACATTCTGGCGATCGGTTATGTGTTGTATCCGGCCGGCGGGCATGACGAATTCTGGAAAGACCAGGCACGCAACCTTCTGTTGGGACTGGTCCTGCTGCTGTGCGATTTGCGTGAGGCGCGTCGTGCTGGCGCGAGCGGGGTGCCCGACTACCCGATCACAATGGGCGAGGTATTGCGGCAATCGTCGGGAAATGGTCAGCCGGTCAAAACCTACTTGAACCGGATGCTTATACAGCATCGACAGTACTTGAGCCGCGCCTGTATTGATGCACTGAATCGATTCCTCGCGAATGACGACAAGGTCCTGGCGAGCATTCTGGCCACTTTTAATGCGCCACTGACGATCTGGGCCAACCCGATTGTTGACGCGGCGACGAGCGCGAACGACTTTGATCTGCGAGACGTCAGACGCCGCAAGATGTCCGTATATCTTGGCGTGACGCCCGATCACTTAAGTGAGGCGGCGATACTGATGAATCTGATGTTCTCGCAGCTCGTGAATCTGAACACGAAGGAGTTGGCAGAGGACAATCCGGCATTGAAGTATCAATGCCTGCTGCTGCTCGACGAGATGACGGCAATCGGAAAAATCCAGATTATCGCGCGTGCGGTGGCCTATATGGCGGGCTACAACCTGCGCCTACTCTCGATCGTGCAGTCCGACTCGCAGCTCGAGTCTGTGTATGGCCGAGCTGACGCGAGGACCATTGTCACGAATCATGCGATGCAGATTCTTTTCGCCCCGCGCGAACAGAAGGACGCCAATGCCTACTCCGAGATGCTCGGCACGCGCACGGAGCGATCGCGCACCACGAGCCGATCGAATGGCATGTTCGGTGCGCGCGGCGGTGCGAGCGAGAGCTTTTCCGATCAACGTCGTGCGCTGATGTTGCCGCAGGAGATCAAGGAGCTCGCGCGCGACAAGGAAATCATTCTTCTCGAAAATACCAAGCCGATTTTGGCAGACCGGATCTGCTATTGGCGCGATCGTGCATTTACTTCACGGGTAATGGACGCGCCAGCGGTGCCTGCACTCGATCTCGTGAGATTTGGTGCACAAATCGAGCAGCGGCTGCGCGAACTGAGCGATGACGACGTCGATGAACAGACGGGCGAGCTGACGCATGTGCGAGCGGACTATCTGGAACTTGTACACGCCTGGGATCCGCGCGAGCTGCCGCAGGCGCTGGACAATGTCAGTTGCGAGGAGGCAGCCGCGTATGTGGATCGGCATTTCACGCTGCTGGGCGTGCCGGCCGAGGACGTAGCGCGCGCCGGACGTCGGTTGGCGCGCGGCGAAGATGGCATGACTGATACTGAGACGGGCGCGCGCAAGCGCGACCCGAGCCCCGTCGCCCGGGCAAGTGGTGGTGTTCAATGAGCGTTGCATATATCAGTGAGGCGGATCGAGTGCGCACTGCTTTGGCGACGATTCCGGCTGACGACTATACGACATGGGTCGACATGGCGTTCGCCGTGAAGCATGGGCTTGGCGAGGCAGGTTTTGAGCTGTGGGATGCATGGAGCCAGACCGCGCCGAATTACGATGCACGATCGGCGCGTGCGACATGGCGCTCGGCGAGCGAAAGTGGGGCGATTACGCTTGCGTCGCTGTTTTGGCTGGCCCGCGAGCATGGGTTCGATCTGGCCGGCTCGCGCGCGTTTGGCGATCGCGCGGCGCGGTCCGCGTCGGCGCATGCCCCCATTGTGGGCGCCGACGCCTCACTCGAGCGCAAGCGCCGGGCGCGCCGCGCCGCGGTCGCTCGGGATGCGCTGAGTATCTGGCGTTGGGCACGGCCGGTGGCACCTGACCATCCTTATCTGGTGCGCAAGCAGATTGCGCCGTTGCCTACCCTGCGCGAGCTTGAAGCAGAAGAGTTGCATGTGCTGCTCGGATACGCCCCGAAATCCAATGACGCCGCTCTCGTGGGACGTGTGTTGATCGTGCCTGTTCGTATCGGTCATCAGATTTCGACACTCGAGCTGATCGATTGCGAAGGGCGTAAATCATCGCTGGCAGGCGGTGCGAAGGCGGGAGGCTGGTGGTCGGTTACGCCCGAACAGTGTCGACGCGACGCGTGCTTGCCGGTGCTGATTGCAGAGGGCGTGGCGACTGCCGTGTCGGCATGGCAGGCGACAGGGTGGTACACGCTTGCGGCTTTGTCGAGCGGAAATTTATCCAAAGTGGCTACGGTATGGCGCGCGCAGCACCCGAAGGATGTGCTTGTGATTCTGGCCGATTTCGGTGCTGGATTTACGCATGCGGAGCATGCGGCGCGCGGTGCCCATGCACGACTGGTCGCTCCTAGGTTCGCATCAGGGGCGCATATTGCGGATCAATTGCCGACCGACTTTAACGATATGGCGGTGCTCGACGGAACGGAGGCGGTCGGCGAGCTGTTGCGGCGTGCGGTACTGGAGACGCCGACGCCTGCATCGGCTGACTCGAAGGCGAGCCGGACGCAAACCGAGGGTATGTCGTTTTACTTGACGGGAGACGCAGACATGGGATCGAGGAAGACGGACAACGGCACGGGGGCGGACGACGTGCGCCGGCACGCCGAGGCCGACCGCTCGGGCGGTGATTGCGCGTCGACGCAGCCATCTGGTACTCCGGAGGAAGGGAAACTGGCTTTCACCCACGAACCGGCGGCGAGCCCAGTCACCGAAACCACGGACGACGGGCAGCATTCGAACCAGGGGCCACGTCATGCGATGGGCGAACTCATATACGGGCTCGACGCCGTGCCCACGGAGGTCAAGATGGCGGCCGAGCGGCGGTTTGGGTCTGTACTGAGGATGTCCACACCACGAGAGAATGGAGGTCCCTATCGCGGGGAGGTGCTCAATACCGAGCATTTCCTTGTTCAAGAGGTGGCACCACGCAGCGTGGTGTTTCATGCGAAGGGAAAGATGACATTCGCGTCGGACCGGTTACGGTGGATGGACGAGCACCATCGCCTAAACGGCGCAGACGTACAGATCGTCTACGAAGGTGAGCGCGCGAAGCTCTACCCGTGGGACCGGGCCCGCGATCAGCTTGAGCGGGCGGTTGCCTCGCTGAAAAAATCTGCGCGGGAAATGGGGCTCGACGACATGGACGTGAAGCTCGATGCGCTGCGTGCAGCGTCATGGGCGCGCGTGAAAGCCGCACGTGCGGCCGCGCTCGCGCAAGCCAGGTCACGCGTGGACGGGCGTGGTGAGATCGATGACCCGCAGCGGTAGCGATTCGGTCATGCGCAATATGGACGGTGACGCCGCGCAGCTGAGCATTGCGCGACGCATAACCGGTGAGGTACATGATGGATGATACCCAGTCGCCGGCGCTTTTCGCACCCAGTGCGGACTTCGCCGTGAACGCCATCGAGCCTGAATGGACTGCGGACGTCGACATAGCGCGACGCCGTCCGTCGGACCACTTTCCGGCAAAACAATTCGGCTACCTCGCAATGCTTGCGCGTCGGCGCAGCGAGTTTGATGCGGCGCGCGCCCTGCTACGAGAGCAGGCTGGCGGCAGCCGCTTCGAGGCGGGGCGTGACGATGCAGGCACGGATGGTGTGTCCGATCCCGGCGCGATAAATTCGGTGCCGAAGTTCACGGAAATCGCCGACGCGCCAGAGCGAGTTAGGCGAAGCTACCTGCGCGCCGGCAGTCAATATTTCCTGAAGGAGGCCCCGTACCCGCTGGCGTTCGAGGATCGGGGGCGATATCTCGTCACGATGCAAACTCGTACAGACATTGTTGCTTCCATGATGGATATGGTGCAGGCGAAGGCGTGGACGCGCATTCGCGTGTCGGGGCACGACGCCTTTTGCCGCGAAGTATGGCTGCAGGCCGTTTCAATCGGTATTGAGGTAAGCGGGTACACACCGGAGCCTGCCGACCTGGCGCGTCTTTCTGAGTTGAACGCGCCCACGGAACACACACGCGATCGCGACTCCGAGCGTCCTGGGTTGCAGCCGCAAGCAGCGACGACTGCAACGCCTGAGGGGGCCCGCGACGAAAGTCCAGACCGTCCCATGGGCGCACCGGTGCGCCACTCGAGATCGCTGGACGATGAGATTCAGCTCGCCGTGATTGTGGCGGCTATGCGCGAGCAGGGTTTCAGTGATCGTTCGGTTAATCGTGTTAAGCGTCGCGCTGTGCGCATGCTCGACGCGCTTCACGCTGAGGGCGTCGAGCTTCCCCGACCTCGCGTGTTCGATCCGACGGCTCCTTCCGCGCGAGCGGAAAAGGACGAACCCCAGCAATCGTCTGCCCCGTCGCGAGAAATCAATCACGCGCCCGCCATGCCGTCACCTGGCGAACGGTAGACGAACATGGGATCGCGAAACCGAGCGCGCATTGCGGTCGAACTGGGTGCGCTAAAGCCTTTGTGGCAGGCACGATGTGCGCAGAACGGGGTGAGCGCCGGTGAGGGCATCAGGCGGCTCGTGGCCGAAGCACTGGACATTGCCCATGACCCGCCGGACACGGCCGCAATACTTTCGACGCCGAGCGAGCCGTTTGTACGGATCGGCGTGGGTCTGATGCCGGCCGAGTTGGAATGTATCAAAGGGCTGGCACATGTGCAGGGGTTCACCGCCAATCGATGGATTGCTGCGTTAATTCGCGCCCATCTGACCGGAGAACCGCAACTGGGAAATCGGGAGATGATGCTGCTTGCGGAATCGAATCGGCAGCTTGCTGCGATTCGTACGCGGCTGGGTGAGCTCGCGCGCAACACGGGCGAGGGCCACCACGTGCCCGAGTGGGAGCACGCGCGCGCCATGATCCTTACACATCTGCGTTTTGTCGCACAGTTGCTGCAAACCAACCTGGACCGATGGAGCCGTTGATATGCCGTTTCCCAGACAGTACGTCGATGCGCTGCTCGTCAACTGGGGCGATCGACTGTTTCACGAGCCGCTGCGGCATGTGCGCGCCCCGCATCTGCCAGGCGTGGCGTTGCCGCGCGATGCGCGGCGTCTACGCGAACGGCTGGCTTTGACGCTTCGACGCGCGCCCGAGGTCATGGTCAAGATTACCAACAAAGCGTCAGGCGCACAGGGCATGGGTGCGGTGCGTCGACACTTGCAATATATTTCACGCGATGGTCATGTCGAGCTGGAAGACCAGGACGCGCGCGTATTGGTCGGGGAGGCTGCCTTGCAGGACCTTTTTGACGAATGGCGGTGGGGTGGTTGGGGGATGCCGGAAGAGAGCCGGCGTCGGGAAACCTTTAATTTGATGCTATCAATGCCCGCGGGCACGGACCGCGCGGCCGTCCGAGAGGCGTCAAGGGCGTTCGCGCGCGAGATATTCGGCGACGGACGATTGTACGTGTTCGCACAGCACGATGACCAACCGCATCCGCACGTCCATTTGTGTGTTCGGGTGCGTGGTCCTGACGGGCGGTGTCTGAATCCGCGCAAGCGGGATCTGCGTACATGGCGCGAGGTGTTTGCGCGCCAGTTGTGCGAACACGGGGTCGATGCGAACGCAACGCCGAGGCTGGCTCGCGGTGAGACACAACGCTTTCCGACGCAGGCCGTGTTACGAATGCAGTCTCGTGGAGTTGCCCCGCGTTTTTACCGATCGGTGCTCGATGTGCGGGCAGAAAAGGCGTTATGGGATGCGCATATCGAAACATTGGCAGTCTGGCGTGGGGTCGCACAAGCATTGGCCCATTCCGGTGTCCCTGAAGACCGAACCATGGCAATGGCTATTGTGGATTTTGTGCAGCACATGCCGGCGAGGCAATTGGAGCCCGGCGCTACCCGACTCGACCCGGCCACCACATGCTCACATCGTGACCGCTCGAATGAGCCCAGGTATATTGCCCGCTTCACGGGTAAACAGCGCAGTGTTAATGGCAGGCCACCCGAACCGGATCCGCTATTTGACCGAGACTGATCGCCTTTCCGTCAGCCGTGTTTGGGTGTCGGGTGCGCGATTCTGCACGCATGACGTATGCCGCCGCGAACGGCGATTCGTGTGCACACGCCGTTGGTTCACGGGCGTCGTGCGATTGTGGTAGCGCGGGTGATGGGCACTGGGTAACGTGATGGCGTCCGTCGGCCTGACCGGTTCGCTACGTAGACTGGCGCCGTCAGTGTTCACGCATGCAGCGCTGCATCTGCTTTCGCGCATGCTCTGGCCTGGCGTCGAAGTCACGCGGTTTCATGTCGAGCCCTTCGGCGTGGGCGGATTCCACATCGGCGGTGGCATCAGGCGGAGTGCCACATACAGATACGGCGAAGGCATCCGTCTCCCAGCCGATGTGCAGGCCGTTGCGCGAGTTGGACACGATCGCGCTGACGCTTTCGACGAGGCCTATCGGATCGGTCTTCGTGTACCGGTGGGTCGCGCTCGAAGCTCGGAAGTGATGAAGCGGCGTCGCCTCTGGTCCGCCGCCGGGCATTACTGCCCGAAGCGCTGCGTGATGGCGTCCTTCAGGCGCGCGGCGGTCAGCTCGCCCATGTGCGATTCGACGAGTTCACCTTTCGCGTTGAAGAACAGCGTGGTCGGCAGTCCACGCGAGCCATACGCATGCATCGCGTGCAGCGACGGATCGAGCAGCACGTGATCGAAACGCAGGCTCTGCTGCTCGAGGAACGCACGCACGGCGTGCGCGTTTTCTCCCTGGTTGAGCATCAGCACCGTGATGCCCGGATGGTCGCGCTGCGCCTGTTCGAGGATCGGCATCTCGCGCCGGCACGGCGCGCACCACGTCGCCCACAGGTTCACGACCACCGGCTTGCCGACGAAGCCCGCCGGCAACACGGGCGTTGAATCGAGTGCCTGGAGCGGCATCGCGGCAAGCGGCGGCGCGCCGCGCTGCAGCGTCGCCAGCGTGCCTTGCGCGATGCCCCACGCACCGAGGCCGGCGACGATGCCGGCCAGTACCGGCCGACGCAGCGCCGGCAGGCGACGCAAGCGCCAGCCGGCGAACACCAGCGCGGCCGCGATACCGATGCGCGCGTCGAAGCCGCCATCGCCGAGCGCGACGATCGCGCGCGGCGACGCCGCATAGTCCGGCCACCATTGAGCGACATAACCGACGCGCGCGGCGATCAACCCGAGCAGCAGCACGTCGAGGATCAGGCTCGACGCGCTCTTGTGATGCCCGTCGGGCGGACGGCGCTGGATGACGCGCGCGACGAGCCACGCCAGCAGCGCGGCGACGGCTACCGCGGCGACGCGGATCGAGAAGGGACCGATACTCAGCATGAAATAGGAAGAATGGACGTGATCGAGCGGGACAGGAGAGCTGGTGGGCCGTCGCAGTGCTCAAGCCTTCGACGGTCGTGCGGCGTTTCGACCGGTTGTCGCGTATGGGGGTTCCGTCGAAGAACGTAACGGCGTATTGCGGGTCGCGATGGGTGCCCCGGGCAGCTCACGAGGGCGTGATGTTCACGCAAGCTTGCAGCGAATCAGACCAGTCTGATGGTCAACGGCATACCGTTCATCAACAATACGCAGACCGGTTTGGTGTGGTGTCCACCGGTATCCCGCCTAGGGATCTCTCCTTGCCGGCCGCTCCGCTCGCGAGCGGCCGCTTTTTTGTTGTCATGCGTGCGCGCGTGAATGCCTTGTGGCGGTCGGTGGGCGCGGCCGCACTCCGATGCATATCGGCTGATTTAACGGAATAGGACCGCTGCCAGATGCGAGCACAGGGCATTCACTCGCGCATTGCAGGACGCATGATGGTCGGTTCGCGACCGGCGAGGCCGTGCGTTGATGGCAGCACCGGGTCTGCCGCCATGGCCCGACGGGCCGCGCATCCGCGATCCGTCGGGCGGCGGGCTTTACAGCTTCCTCGACGCTGCCGGTGCCGCGTCGCCTTGCGTGGCGGCGGTCGTCGGATCGAGCGTCGCGAGCGTCTTCTCGGTGAATTTCTCGTACAGCCAGTCCATACGCATGCTGTCGATGCCGGCGATACCGCCGAGCGCATACGACGCCGACACCTTGAAGTGGTCGACCGGGTGATTGTCGGCATCGGTGAACGTGACGGTGCCGTCGACGTAATCGCTGCCGGCCATGAAGCCGAACATGACGGCCGAGAAACTCGAGCGCACGCGAATGCCGGTGACTTCGACGTTCAGGTGCATCGCATCGGTTGCATCCGCTTTGGCCAGCAGCTTGCGTGCGTCCAGTGCATGTTCGATTTTCTCCTGCAGTTTCTTTGCGTCGAACTTCAGGTTGTCTTTCAACGCTTCCTGCGCGGCATTGTCGAGCGTGACCGTCACGATCACGGGCTTCTTGCCGAATGGGGTCGTCGATGCGGTCACGGCGGCCCCGGCCGTATCGCTGGCGTCGCGCGTCACGCTGCTGGCGCAGCCCGATAGGAAGCCGATCGTCACGAATGCCAGAGCGGCATGGCGGATAAGAGATTTCATGATTTGGTCTTTGATTGAGGTTATTGGAATGGGCTCTGTGGCCGAGCGGGAATCTAGCACGGAGCGATTCCATTCAAATCGTCGAATAGATCGAAAATCGATGCGGTGTTTGGTCGACGCGGCGCGATTGCACCGAGGAATGGTCGAAATAATGGGCAGTGCGTGATGAACGGCGGTGGAGATTCGCTATAGCTTGCGCGGCGGCGTCTCCTGGCTGGCGATTACTGGCCGTTGCCCGACACCGCTTCACCCAGCCGATACGCCGTAAAGAACTCGTACCACGGCGAGCCTTGCGTGACCGGCACACCGAGCGCCATCGTGCGCTGTTTCAGTGCGCCGAATACATCGTCGATGAGCGCCCTCTGCGCGCCGTCGCGGAACGGAACCGGTTGCGTCCGCCCCGCCGCGAACGCGCCATACGCGATCGCCAGCAGGCGGGCGCGGTCGTCGGTGCCCGCGATCGACGCGTTGATCGTTTCGACGAAGCGCGGCCGGTCTTCCGCGCGCGGCGCGGACAGGCACAGGAACACGATCGCCGACAGTTCATGCCGGTCCTTCACCCGCAGCAGCGCGGGCAGCCCTGCAACGATCCGTTCCACCGGTTCGTCGCGCAGCGCATCGCCGAAGTCGAGCACGGCGGTCATCGGGTTCGTGTCGGCTTTCAGGCGGTCGAGCGCCGGTTGCGGGGCCGACCACGCGCGGTCCTGCACCGCGGCGGGCGTGGACCGCAACGCATCGGCCACCTGCTGCGTCCACTCCGGAAAGATCATCCGCACGTTGCCGAACTGCTCGCCGCCTTCCGCGGACGGATTCCACCGATAGACGATCGTGCCGCCGCGAATGAACGGCGAATACAGATGCTCGGGCGTTTGCGGCAGCGGCCGCCGGTTGATCGGCAGCCACGCGAGCGTGAGCCAGTCGTAGCGGCCCGTCGCGGGCACTGCCGGGCTCGAACTCGCGACGACCTGCCACATGCCGCGATTCGCATAGCGGCGGCGCGCGTCGGGTACCGGGACGGTCTGGCCTTTCGCGGTGTCGAAATACGTCGTGCCGGTGACGTTCGCTCCGCTGTCCGCTGCCGGCGTGATGGTCGAGATGACCCACGACGCACCATCAGCCGAACGGTAGTCGGACAGCTTGAGCGTCGCCACATCGTGCACCATGCGCGTTTCCGCCGCGACGGGGCTCGCGGGGAGATTGGCGGGGGCCAGGATGCTCGGCATGGACTTTCCTCGGAATCGGATGCGCATCGTCGAGCGGGGGCGATGCGCGGCGGTGCGGGGCGTTTCTCGTAACTGTAGGACGTTGCTACAGGTATCGCGAGGAACCCGCCGCGCAGCGTGAGGAATAACACGCAGTCATATATTGTAGTAACATACCTACATATATGGTTTCCAGGAGTTCATCGTGACCATCACCACACTCTCGAGTCGTGAGCTCAACCAGGACGTGACCAAGGCAAAGAAGGCGACAAAGGACGGCCCCGTGTTTATCACCGACCGCGGCAGGCCTGCCCACGTGTTGCTGAGTTTCGAGGAATACCAGCGTCTCACCCGGCAGCAGCGCAACATTGCCGACTCGCTCGCCATGCCAGGTGTCGAGGACGTCGAATTCGACCCGCCGCGCGCGAACGTCAAGATCAAGGAGGTCGATTTCTGATGATGTTCGTTCTCGATACCAATGTGGTTTCGGAACTCCGGAAAGTGCGGGCGGGCAAGGCGGACAGGAACGTGGCAGCCTGGTGTTCGACCGTCGATGCGTCGGTGCTGTTTGTCTCGGCGATCACGATCATGGAGCTGGAGACAGGTGTCTTGCAGATCGAGCGCGGAGATGCGGAGCAGGGCGCGCTGCTCAGGGCATGGCTTGACGGGCAAGTCCTGCCCGAGTTCGCTGGTCGCGTGTTACCGGTCGATACTGCTGTCGCGCAACGATGCGCACGGCTCCATGTGCCGGACCAGCGATCCGAGCGGGACGCGCTCATTGCCGCCACGGCGATCGTGCACGGCATGACGGTCGTGACGCGCAACGTTGCCGATTTCGTTGAAACCGGTGTCGCGATCCTGAATCCGTGGGATTGAGCGAAACAACCAGCTTGCTCACGAGGGAAATCGGATGCCGCTTGCATGCAAGCGCGCGTCGATTCGCTTCGGCTTACCATGCGCATCCTGGGCCAACGACGCAGACCGATCGGGAGCACGCATGACCGGCACGAAAGCCATTACCGAACACTGGACGCGGGTCGCTGACCAATGGATTGGCTGGGCCGGCAAGCCGGGCCACGATGCGTTCTGGAAATATCGCGCGGGGCTCGCGGCCTACATCGGTCGCGGCACGGGCGTCGCGCTGGAGGTCGGCTGCGGCGAAGGCCGCGTGAGCCGTGAGTTGAAGGCGCTCGGTTACGACGTGACCGCGAGCGACGCGGTGCCCGCGATGCTCGACGCGGCGCGCCACGCGGATTCCGCGCATCGCTATCAACTCGCCGACGCGGCGGCGCTGCCGTTCGACGCGGCCAGCTTCGATCTCGTGATGGCGTACAACGTGCTGATGGATCTCGACGACATGCCGCGCGCGCTGAACGAGGCGCGCCGCGTGCTGAAGCCGGATGGGACGCTATTCATCTCGATCGTGCATCCGTTCCGCGATCGCGGCGCCTTTGCCGGGCCACAGCCCGATGCGCCGTTCGTGCTGACGGGCAGCTATTTCGGGCGTGAGCATTTCGACGGCATGGAAACGCGTGACGGGCTGTCGATGCATTTTGCAGGATGGTCGCTGCCGCTGCAGGCGTACATGGAGGCGCTGGAAGCGTCCGGGTTCGCGATCGTGTCGTTGCGCGAACCGCCGCCCGATCATGCCGATACGGATCAGTTGAAGCAGTGGGCGCGCGTGCCGCTGTTTCTGTGGATCAAGGCTCGGCCATTGCGTTGAGCGCGTGCGACTGATAGGCGACGCGGATGCTTCGCGCGATTTTCAATTCGAATGTGTGACCGACTCATCGCGCGCACCTATGCTGAACGAGCGCGAGTCGGCACCGTGCTTTCGCACCTCGACATCTTATACTCGCAGCGTGTCCGCAACGCTGAACTTGCGTTATACAACCTGCTGATCGTCGCTGGTCTCGATCGAAACAGACAAGAACTGCTTGCCACGCGCTGGTGCACCTGCGGGTTCCAGTCGCAAGAGAAAATCGAAATATCGTTCCGGGAGCTTTCCAAGTTGTTCCTGGATCGCTGCCAGCTTGATGAGGCACTGGGCGTCCCAGTTCATTCCGACAACAAGCTCGCTCGTCACGCCGTTCCACTCGCTAAGTAGAATAGAGGCCGCACGAGCATGCTCTTCGGCGAAGCGTTCGATGCGTTGTTCGATGTAACGCGCATCGTCACGCATCAACGTACCCGAGATGCACAACGAAACGGTATGCGCGACGGTGTCGTGTTTCACGTACACGCTGGCGATACCGCTCAGGTGCCGGGATACCCGATCGAGTTGCTCATCGTCCAAGTCGTCCTGGACGGACAGTGCACCTGAGAGGCTGTACGGTGCGGGCTCTTCCATTGCGAACCTCCAGAGGTTGGGGTGAAATCAATGTCCCGATTGGGTCGAGAATCTCAGCTTTTAGGTAGGCTAGGCGGATCATCCGAGCGGAGCTCCCAGTACCTGAGTGTTTTGAGTATCAGAATGTGGCGGCGTAGACGCGTGATGCCGTACGTATTCTTTCGCCGGATCCTGCAACTGTTCGACCTGTCGGCCCGGCGTGAGGGGCATGAGAGATTGTTCCCCGAACCGTATGCGACTGAATACGGCGGCGGTTCGGGCCCACTTCCGGGAGAATTCTTTCAATTTACCTTCAATGGAGGCGACCTCTTGATCGGTAAGTGCACCGCGAAGGCGGATCATGACCGAATGCGTGACGGCATCGGTGACGCAGTAGACGGTCGCGGAAGCGGCCAAGCTCTGCGCGAACTGCTGTGCGTGATTGCGTCGGAAGCTACCGACGACCGGGAGTGCGCCGCAGATTTCGTACGTGAATGGCATGAGTCCTCCGATGCATCGAGATCGTCTGCAGGCAGGAGCCGGAGCTTCTCAGTGCTCTTGTCCATCCCGAGACACAACTGAGTACATGCAAACGATAGTCAACAAATGAGTTCATGTCAACAGAAAATCCACAAATGAATTCCTTTTCGCTTCGCTTGAAGCAGGAGCGACGACGCCTGCAAATGAACCAGGCCGAATTCGGCGAGGCAGGAGGTGTTCGGAAACAGGCTCAGTCCAACTATGAACAGGGCTCGAGGATTCCGGATGCCAGCTATCTGACCCGACTTGCTGAGATTGGCGTCGACGTTCAGTATCTGCTGACCGGTCGCCCGTCGGACCCCGGAACTTTGGCGCTAACCGGCGACGAAGAACTGCTCCTCGCGGGCTTTCGAGAACTGAAGCCGCGAGAAAGGCGCGGGGTGCTGGCGCTCGTGGCTGCGATCAACGGTACGCCGACGGAACGATCGGGGACGGGGCAGGCGTCGGGGGAGGCCGAGGACGTTTGATTCGTTGGACGTGCGGGGAATGTATAGCCGACGTTTGACGCTGCAGAGCAGGGGAATGGCCGGTCAGGAGAAATGTTACGACCCATTAATGGCAACGAAAACCGACACATCGAAATGGTGTCCCCGAGGATACAAAAATCCGGTGAAAGGACGAATTTGTATCCCGCGGGCTACCCGGGGTCGTGAAGCCATGTCCGCCCGACGGTCGGGGTGTACGTGGCGGGTCGTCGATGCGCTATGTGATCCGTCACGTGCGGCTGCCAGCCAGTGCACGCGTTCGGCACGATGCCGGCGCGCGGCGTCGTACACGGCTTCGATCAGTGCGCGGCCGACACCTTTGCCGTGTTCGCTGTCGAGCGTGGACAGATCCTGCAGATAGCAGGACGGCCCGATGTGCGTCGTGCTGCGGCCGTATACAGGGAACGCGCGAACCCGACGGGCCTGCAGTGACGCTGCACGACCAGCGCGTACACCGGTTCGTAGCCGTCGAAGAAGCGCGACCACGTGAGCTACGTGATGTGCGGCGGTAGCGCGTGTGGCGTCGAAGCGGCTATAGAAGCGGTTGTGATCCCACTGCGGCAGCCATTCATCGTAGTCGTCTACTCCCAACCACGCGTACGGTCGGGCCGGTATCGGCAACGTTCATGTTCGTGAGCCTTTCGAGGAGGGAAGAGCGTTGCCGGCCAGACCGGTCGCGGGGCGCAACGACAAGAGGGCAGGGGCACGATGGGGGGCCGCGGTGCTCGCGTTTTCTGATGTCACAGCGCAACTGCATGCGGCTACCGTCGTGCAGCCCGAACGATGCGGTGGGCTTTCTTTCAGTCTGCTAGACTTTTTGGCCGCCTGTCGCCATCCGGGCCGCGCCCCGGTCCATTGCGCCATGAACGAACACCACGCACCGAATCCAATCACCGAGGTGCTGCGCGCCTACTGGAAGGCCGATCGCTGGATGTTATTGACGGTTGCGGCCGTCGTCGTGCTGTCGAGTGCCACCGCCGTTGCCGCTCCGTATCTGTTCTCGCGCCTGATCGACGCGCTGTCGCATCGCGGCGCGCTGCACGCGCTCATGGCGGGCTTCGTGGTCTACGCAGTGCTGCTGGGCCTGTCCAGCGCGCTGCAACGCGTCGTGCAGTACCTCGCCTTCATGACGTCCGGGAATCTGGGATTCATCACCAGCACGCGCTTTTTCGAGCGCGTCCTGAAGAAAACCACGGCGTTCTTCGTCGAACACAATCCCACCGAAATCCAGAGCGCGAATACGCGCGGCAGCCGCGCGCTGGCGGTGCTCGTGCAGCTTGCGCTGATGGATTTGATCCCCGGCACGCTCCAGATCGTCTTCACCCTCGTCACGCTGGGCGCAATGATCAACCTCGAAGTGGCGGCCATCACCGCTGCGTATGGCGCGATCGCGGTGACGATCGCGATCGTTTCCGCGCGGCGCTCGCGGGTGTACCTGGATCGCGCGATCGAGGCCGGGCAGGACAATGCGCGGTTCGTCGGCGGCGCGATCAACGCGATGGAGACGCTCCGGCATTTCGGCAGCCACCGCTGGATGAGCGAGCGTTTCGCGGAGAAGGCGCGCGCCGAGCGCGATAACTGGCGCGCGTACGTGATGCAGCATGTCGGCTTTCTCGCGCTGCTGGGGCTCGGCCTCGCGATCCAGTTCTCGGTCACGTTCTGGCTGCTGTTGCCGCGTCATGCGGCCGGCGCGCTGTCGATCGGCGACATCGTGCTGTTCAACACGCTGCTGCTGCAACTGAACCTGCCGTTCGACATGCTCGCGCGCTCGATCGACGAGAGTGTGCGCTCCCGCGCCGCACTCGTGCCGTTCACCGCGCTCTGGACGGCGCCCGAGGAGCGGCAGGTGTCGCACGCGTCGGCGTTCGCGCCGCGCGACGGGCGCATCGTGTTCGAGCGCGTCGGCTATGCATACGGCAACGGGCGCGGCGTGCGCGACGTCGATTTCGTGGCCGAGCGCGGCGGCATCACGTTCGTCGTCGGCGAAACCGGCGCGGGGAAGTCGACCGTCTTCAAGCTGGCGCTGAAATCGATCGAGCCGACCGATGGTCGCATTCTGGTCGACGGCGTTGATTTTGCGACGATCGATCGCGCCGACTGGTACGGCGCGGTGGCCGTCGTGCCGCAGGACATCGTGCTGCTGAACGACAGCCTGGAGGACAACATCCTGCTCGGCCGCCCGCGCGATGCGCAGCGCCTGCGCGACGCGGCCGCGAAGGCCGCGATCCTGCCGTTCATCGACGGCTTGCCGGACGGGTTCCGCACGACGGTCGGCGAGCGCGGACTGAAACTGTCCGGCGGCGAGCGCCAGCGCATCGCGATCGCCCGCGCGCTGTACGGCAATCCGACCGTGCTGTTTCTCGACGAGGCGAGTTCCGCGCTCGACGAAGCCACCGAGCGCGACATCATGGCGCACGTGCGGCTGCTGGCCCGCGACGTCACGGTGATCGCGATCACGCACCGGCGCTCGGTCATCGGGCCGACCGACAAGGTCGTGCGGCTCGGCGCGGCACGCGTGCCGGCCTGATGCCCGGGTCTCGACGGCTTACCCGCGCATCGGCGGATTGAGCCGCGCGAACACCGCCTGCCGGCGATACGGAAAGTACGGATACGGCGCTTCGACCGCACTCGCCGCGTCCAGCTTCGCGACCTGCGCATCGGTCAGCGTCCAGCCGACCGCGCCGAGGTTCTGCCGCAACTGTTCCTCGTTGCGCGCGCCGACGATCACCGACGACACGGTCGGCCGCTGCAGCAGCCAGTTCAATGCGATCTGCGGCACCGTCTTGCCGGTTTCCTCCGCGATCGCATCGAGCGCATCGACCACGTCGTACAGGCGCGCGTCGTCGACCGGCGGCCCGTAGCTGGCCGTTTCATGCAGCCGGCTGCCTTCGGGCAGCGGCGCATTGCGCCGGATCTTGCCGGTGAGCCGGCCCCAGCCGAGCGGGCTCCACACCAGCGCGCCGAGGCCCTGGTCCGCGCCGAGCGGCATCAGGTCCCATTCGTAGTCGCGGCCGACGAGCGAGTAGTACACCTGGTTCGCCACGTAGCGCGACCAGCCATGCCGGTCGGCCGCCGCGAGCGACTTCATGATCTGCCAGCCGGCGAAATTCGACACGCCGATGTAGCGCAGCTTGCCCGCGCGCACGAGATCGTCGAGCGTCGACATCACTTCCTCGACCGGCGTGCCGGCGTCGAACGCATGCAGTTGCAGCAGGTCGATGTAGTCGGTGTCGAGGCGGCGCAGCGCGTCGTCGACGGCGCGCACCAGCCGTGCGCGCGACGTGCCCGCCTCATTCGGGCCGTCGCCGGTGGGCAGGCCCGTCTTGGTCGAGATCAGCACCTGGTCGCGGCGCCCCTTGAGCGCGGCGCCGAGCACGCGCTCGGACGCGCCGTCGGAATACACGTCGGCCGTGTCGAACAGGTTAACGCCGGCTTCGAGACAGATGTCGATCAGGCGGCGCGCTTCGTCGACGCCGGTATTGCCCCATGCACTGAACAGCGGGCCGGTGCCGCCGAAGGTGCCGGCGCCGAAGCTCAGGGCGGGGACCTGAAGGCCGGAGCGGCCGAGCGTACGGTATTCCATGTGCGTTTCCTTTCGTCGTATGGGCGCGGCGTGGCCGCGGATCGATCGTCAGGCGATCAATGTACCGTTTGCGCCATTCCCGGATAATCCAGGAGACGGCGAAAATATCCTTCGGAAGGGGCGAACAATGCTGCTCGACAACCTCGCGCTGTTCCTGCGCATCGTGGAGAAGGGCGGGCTGGCCGCGGCGGGTCGCGAGGTCGGTCTGTCGCCGGCCACGGTGTCGGAGCGGCTGACGGCGCTCGAGCGTCACTACGGCGCGGCGCTGCTTACGCGCACGACGCGCGCGATCAGCCTGACCGACGAGGGCCGCACGCTGGTGGACGGCGCGCGACGCCTGCTGGCCGAGGCCGACGAGCTCGAAAGCCGGGTGCGGCTGGGCGTGCAGACGCTGTCGGGGCCGGTACGGCTCAGTGCGCCGGCCGATCTCGGGCGCGAGCGCGTCGTGCCCGTCGTCGACGCATTCCTGGCCGACCATCCGGGCGTGACGGTCGACCTGCATCTCGGCGACGGGTATGTCGACCTCGTCGGGCAGGGGCTCGATTTCGCGATCCGCCGCGGCACGCTGGCGGACAGTTCGTTGCGCAGCCGTTCGCTCGGCCGTGCGCGGCGCGTGGTATGCGCGTCGCCCGCGTATCTCGCCGCACATGGCGCGCCAATGCACCCGGACGAACTCGCCGCGCACGACTGCATCGTGATGCGCTTCGGCCAGGAGCTGTACGCCGAATGGCCGTTCAGCATCGACGGCGTCCTGAAGCGCGTGGTGGTGCGCGGCCGGCGCGTCGCCAACGACGGCGCGCTCGTGCGCGCGTGGTGCATCGCGGGGCACGGCATCGCGCTGAAGTCGCTGGTCGACGTCGAGCGGGATCTGGCGTCGGGCGCACTCGTCGAGATCCTTCGCGACTTCTCGCCGGGTGAAGTCGATCTGCAGATCGTCTATCCGGGCAGCGTCGCGCAGCCGCGGCGCGTGCGGGCGTTGATCGACCGGCTGGCGCAGGCGCTGGCGTAGCAGCACGTTGCCCGCGCGCGGCCTGCGAGACGTTGCGACGGCGATTCAGCCGTGATCGCAGCGAATACCGAAGGTGCATACCGACGAACGACATCACGCCCGAAAATCGTTCTTCAAACCATTTGCCCACGTTTCGTCATTTAGCTAATATTCAAAACGTTAAACGAATCCGCACCCCCATGGACGACGTCACCCGCCTCAGCGCGCTGGCCAACGAAAGCCGTCTGGCCGTGATGCGCTGGCTCAGGCAACCGCGCAAGCATTTCCCGCCGCAGCCGCATGGCGACGTCGACGAGCTCGGCGTGTGCTGCACGTACATCACCGAGAAGCTCGGCATCGCGCCGGCCACGACCACGCGCCACATGCGCATCCTTGCGGATGCCGGGCTCGTGCGGGCGACCCGCGTCGGCAAGTTCACGTACTACAAGCGGATCGACGGCGCGCTGCAGCGGCTCGGCCGCGATCTCTCGCAACTCTGACCCTGACCGAGGCAACCGACATGGACGAACTTTCCTTGCTGGCCGACGCCGACCGGCGCGCGCACGCGTATCTGGCTGCAACGAACGAGCGGCGCGCGTTTCCCGACGCGGCCGCACTCGCCGGCCTCGCTGCGTTCGACGAGCCGCTGCCCGATGCAGGCCGCCCAGCCGACGACGTGCTGCGCCTGCTCGACGAGCACGGCGCGCCCGCGACGGTCGCATCGAACGGCCCGAACTACTTCGGCTTCGTGATCGGCGCGACGCTGCCGGCTGCGGCGGCTGCCGAGCGGCTGATGCTCGCGTGGGACCAGTGCGCGTCGTCGTATGCGAATTCGCCGGTGGCCGCGACGCTCGAGCGCCAGGCCGCGCGCTGGGTCGTCGATGCGCTCGGGTTGCCCGAAGGCAGTGCGGTCGGCTTCGGCACGAGCGCGACGGCCTGCACGCTCGTCGCACTGGTGGCCGCGCGGCGCGCGCTGCTCGCGCGCAAGGGCTGGGATATCGACGAGGACGGGTTGATCGGCGCGCCGGAAGTGAAAGTCGTGATCTCCGCGCTCGCGCACATCACGGTGAAGAAGGCGCTGCGCGTGCTCGGCTTCGGGATGAAGCGCATCGTCGTCGCGCCGGTCGATACGCACGGCCGGATCGACCCGGCGCAGTTGCCGCCGCTCGACGACATGACCATTTTCTGCGTGCAGGCGGGCGAAGTGAACACCGGCGAATTCGATCCGTTCGCGGCGTTGATTCCGCCCGCGAAGGCGGCCGGCGCGTGGGTGCACGTCGACGGCGCATTCGGCCTGTGGGCGCGCGCGTCGTCGAAGCGCGCGCTGACGGACGGCATCGACGGCGCGGACAGCTGGACGACCGACGGTCACAAATGGCTCAACACGCCGTACGACGGCGCGATGGTGATCTGTCGCGACGCGGCCGCGCTCGCCACCGCGATGAACAGCGACGCCGTCTATCTGAGCGGCGCGCACGATGCGCAGAAGAACCTGAACCTCGAATTCTCACGCCGCGCGCGCGGCATTCCCGTGTGGGCCGCATTGCGCTCGCTCGGCCGCGCCGGCGTCGCGACGATGATCGAGCGGCATTGCGCGCAGGCGGCGCGGGTCGCCGACGGCCTGCGGGCGGCCGGCTACGACGTGCTGAACCGCGTCGTGCTGAACCAGGTGCTCGTGCGCGCCGGCACCGACGAGGAAACGGCGGCGATCCTCGAAGCCGCGCAGGCGTCGGGCGACGTGTGGTTCGGCGCGACCGTGTGGCAGGGGCGGCCGGCGTTCCGGATCAGCGTGTCGTCGTGGCGCACCGAGGACGTGCACATCGATCGTCTCGTTGCGTTGCTGACGAAGCTGCGCGGCGTGCACGTGGGTTGAGCGTCACGCGTCGTCCGCGGCCGACACGGTTGCAGACGCACCTTTCAGGCACTCGATGAAGTGGAGCGCGGCCGGCGTCAGCAACGCATGCCGCCGCATCACGATCGCGACTGTCAGCGCCGGCATCGGCTCGGCGAGATTCAACGCGACGATCCCGCGCGACTGGCGTTCGACCTCGGCGAGCGGCCGCGCGAACACGCCGAGCGCATCCGTCTGCGACACGAGCCCGAGCGTCGCGGCAAACGACGGGCAGTGCACCACGCGTTTCGGCACGTCGAGGCCGAATGGCATGAAGATCGAGCGGATCAGGTCGTCGCCGCCTTCGCCGTAGCGCGGCACGCACCAGTGCGCATCGACGAGCTCGCGCAACGAGCGGGCCCGCGCGAGCCGATGCCGGCTTCGCGCGACGACCGCGAACGCCGTGCGGAACAATGGAATGCTCGCGAATTCGTCCGGGTCCGGCAGCGCGTTCGACAGTTGGTGCGTGACGATGAAGTCGAGCGAGCCGTCGCGCAGCCGCGCGAGGTCCGTCGCGGTCAGTGCATCGTCGACGTTCAGCGTCGCGCCGGGCAGGTCGCGCGTGAAGGCCGCGAACGCGCGCGGCAGGATCGTCAACGCGACGGTCGGGCTGACCGCGATCGATACCGAGCCGGTCGTGCCCAGCCGCAACTGCTCGATCTCGTCGCGCGTGCGCTGGATCTCCTCGACGATCAGCCGCGCGCGAATCGCGAATGCGCTGCCGTAATCGGTCAGCGCGATCCCCTTGACGCTGCGCACGACGAGCGGCACGCCCAGCTCGTGTTCGAGCTCGCGCACGATGCCGCTGACGGCCGGCTGCGTGACGCCGAGCGCACGCGCCGCACCGCGAATGGTGCGATGCTCGGCGACCGCGAGAAACGCATCGAGTTGCTTGAGCTTCATGGGCGATCGATCCAGTGAGAAAGAAGGCACGGGGGCCGGGCGGAACGCCGAGTGACAAGTAAAAATTATCATCAACAACGAAATCTTGGATTTTTCTTATTGGGTCGAGTGTATATGCTCGGTGCTTTTCAGGAGCGGCGACGATGATGCGCGTGAACCAGCAGAGACTGTGGGATTCGCTCATGGAGATGGCGACGATCGGCGCGACCGCGCACGGCGGCAGTTGCCGGCTCGCGCTGAGTGACGACGATGCGCAAGGCCGGCGCCGCTTCATCGCCTGGTGCGAGGCCGCGGGCTGCGAGATCCGCATCGATCCGATCGGCAACGTGTTCGCGCGCCGGCCCGGCACGCAGCCCGGCTTGCCGGCCGTGATGTGCGGCAGCCATCTCGACACCCAGCCGCTCGGCGGCCGCTTCGACGGCGTCTATGGCGTGCTCGCGGGCCTCGAGGCGATCCGCACGCTGAACGAGCACGGCATCGCGACGCGGCACCCGATCGACGTCGTCGCGTGGACCAATGAGGAGGGCTCGCGCTTCACGCCGGGCATGATGGGCTCGGCCGTCTATGCGGGCGCGCTCGATCTCGACTATGCACTGGCGCGCCCGTGCATGCAGACGGGCGTGCTGCTGCGCGACGAACTCGAGCGCACCGGTTTCGCCGGCCCCGCGCGCGAGCGACAGATGCCGAAAGCGTATTTCGAAGCGCATATCGAGCAGGGGCCGGTGCTGGAGCAGGCCGGCTTGCCGATCGGCGTCGTGACGGGGGTGCAGGGCATCTACGAGCTCGACGTCACGGTTACCGGCTTCGAGTCGCATGCGGGCACGACGCCGATGAGCGTGCGCCGCGACGCGATGGGCGTGGCGGCCGCGATGATCGCCGCGATCGTCGAGCACGGCCATGCGTTCGATGCCGACGCGCGCGTGACCGTCGGCCATGTCGCGTGCGAGCCGAATTCACCGAGCACGATACCGGGCAAGGTGCGCTTCAGCGTCGACGTGCGCCACCCGTCGCGGCCGGCGTTGCAGCAACTCGTCGCCGATATCGAGGCAATCTGCATGGAGCGCACCGCGCTGCGTGGCACGTGCGTGCAGGTGCAGACGATCGCCGAATACGCGCCGGTGGTGTTCGATGCGGACTGCGTCGTGCGCGTGCGGCAGGCGACGGCCGCCGCCGGCTATCCATACCTGGAGATGTGCAGCGGCGCGGGGCACGACGCGGTGAACCTGTCATACGTCGCGCCGTCCGCGATGGTGTTCGTGCCGTGCAAGGCCGGGCTCAGCCACAACGAAGCGGAAGATGCCGATCCGGTACACCTCGCGCAAGGCGCGGCGGTGCTGGCGAACCTGCTGGCCGATTGCGCGCGTTGACTGCGTCGCCGGGTGCGGTTCGGCGCGCCCTTGCCAGCGTGAAAATGTCGGACAATGGCTGCTGCGCGCGCCGCGCCGGCGCCGTGCGTTCAACCGAAGCATTCACGCTTGCGAGATCCCCATGTCGACTCCCTTTCCCCGGGAACTGCTGAAGGCCGCCGATATCGCGAAGATGGAACCGACGCGCGCGGTGCATTCGCTCAATCCCAATGCCGTTCGTCTCAAGCGACCGCTCAGCGACCTGACCGGGCTGACGCAATTCGGCGTGCACCTGCTCACGCTGATGCCCGGCCACGAATCGGCCGAATATCACCGCCACCTGTACGAAGAGGAATTCGTGTACGTGCTGTCCGGCACCGGCGCGGTGACGATCGGCGAGCACGCCAGTGAAATCGGCCCCGGCGATTTCATCGGCTTTCCGCGCGGCGGCGACGCGCATACGGTGCAGAACACTGGCGATGCGCCGCTGGAACTGCTCGTCGGCGGCCAGCGGCTCGAGCACGACGTGTGCGAATACCCGCGCATCGGCAAGCGGCTTTATATCGCGGGCGAGCTCGAGGAGTATGTCGAGCTGCCGAAACAGCCGTGACGGCCGGTTGCACGTCATTTTCCGAGCAAGCTGTTCGTACAAAGTGCGCGCGGGAATTACCGCGGACAGATAGTGCGTGCACATCGAATACTCGGTGAATGTCCCGATCTCGGACGAGTGAGACGATACCCGTCGCCGGCGTATGCATCGCGAAGCCACGAAGGTCGTAAACGTGGCCGCGCGAGATGCGCGATTCGTGCGCCGAATGCTCTTGATTTCAATGGAATGGTTGCCGTCGGCTGCTGCCTATATCGATGCGTCAGATACCTTTTCTTGCTTTTGCCCTTTCGGCCCTTGTGCCCGGTCTGGTGTGGTCGTATTGGGCCGATGATCCCGGGTCGCTCAAATACTCCATCCCAATCGCCTACCTGGGCACGGCAGCGTTTGCCATTCCACAATATCTGCTGGTCACGAAATACTGGCGCGTTTCGATGATTTCATCGTGCCTGTGTGGCAGCATCACGGGGTTGTTGACCTGGATTGCCACTTATTTGATTTGCACCGCGATCTGGGATGACGATGTTTTCAAGGCCGGTGTGGCGGTCGTTCTCGGGTTCATGGCGTTCGTGGGCCTCGGGGCACTGGCGGGCTTCGTGTTCTGGCTCATGCATCGTTGGCAGCGATCCGAACGATGAATTTGCTCCTCGCGAGTGGGGGCGACGACGGATTCCGTATAAAAATCGAATCAATCGCTTTTTGTTTAGATAAACAAAATAAAAATTCGTAAAAACACGGGGTAGAGAAAACGCGTTTATTTGGGCACGCTGGTGCCCATTGTCCGTTTCTGAGTACCGGTATTTCGATAGGTCGGTGCATCTTTTTCGGATACCAGAATGCGGAAATAAATACGCGCCCGGCATTTTCGACCGATTGCGCGGGTGCGCGAAAAGTCACGAAAAGAGTCCTGATAGAAAGCTCAGTAGTTCGAACAAACGGCTTGATTCAAGAACGAAACGGAGACAGGCGATGTCGAGGAACTGGGGGTTGGGAACGGCGCTGCTGGCGCTGTGCGTGGCCGTGGCTTCCTGCGGCGGAGATGGCGATTCGCCGTCGGCCGTGGCAGCGAACATGTCGACGTCCGCGCAGTCGCAGGGCAATGAGAACGGCAACGGCGGCAACGATAACGAAAGCGGCAACGGCAGCGAAGCGGCAAGGAAAAACGCCGACGTCCGCGTCGTCCAATACGTCAACCCGCTGATCGGCACCGACTACGCGACCGACCAGCCGGCCGACCCGGTCGGCTCGGGTCTCGGCGGCGGCACGTTCCCCGGGCCGACGGTGCCGTTCGGGATGATGCAGTGGAGCCCGATGACGCCCACCGCGCAATACGACGGGCGCAAGGGCGACGGCTCCGGTTTCTCCGGCGGCTACTGGTACGGCGACGCGTCGATCAACGCATTCAGCATCCTGCATCTGAGTGGTACCGGCTGCTGGGCGAACGGCGGCTACCTGAACGTGATGCCGCAGCTCGCGCCCGGCGACGCCGGCACGCCGGCCACGTTCGATCACACGAACGAAACCGCGCAGGCCGGCTATTACGGCGTCACGCTCGGCAACGGCATCAAGGCCGAGCTGACGGCGACGTTGCGCACCGGCTTCGCGCGCTTCACGTACCCGGCGCTCGCGCAGGGCCAGCAGGCGACGATCGCGATCGATCCGACCGTGCTGAACAACCGCGCCCAAGGCACGACGAGCGACACGGTCAGCCAGGTCGGCGACCGCGCGCTGTCGGGCACGATCGCGGGCGGCGGATTTTGCTGGGCCGGACATGCGGTGCCCGTCTACTACTACGCGGAATTCAGCCAGCCGTTCGCGGCCAAGCCTGCGCTGTCGAACAACCGCCCCGTCACGCTGACGTTCAACGTCGACAGCAAGCATCCGGACGTGATGATGAAGCTCGGCATCTCGTTCGTCAGCGAAGCGAACGCGAAGGCGAACCTGCGTGCGGAGAATCCGGAAACGGATGCGCAAGGCGAACGGAACTGGCGTTTCGACAAGGTGCGCCGCGCGGCGAGCGCCGCATGGAACGCCCGCCTGAACGCGATCCAGGTCGCGGGCGGCAGCGATGCCGACAAGACCAAGTTCTATACCGCGCTGTATCACGCGTCGCTGCATCCGAACGTGTTCAACGACGTGAACGGCCAGTATCCGGATTTCTACGCGTCGAACGGCGCATCGACCGCGCCGACGCGTCAGGTCGAAAACGGCCGCACGATGTACGCGAATTTCTCCGGATGGGACATCGACCGTTCGTTTATCCAGTTGCAGGCGCTGCTCGATCCGGTGCGCACCAGCGACATCGTGCAGTCGCTCGTGCTTGATGCGAAGGCCTGCGGCGCGTTCCCGCGCTGGGCGTACTTCAATACGGAGACGGCCGTGATGCCCGGCGATGCGGGCTCGATCATCACGGCGAACGCGTATGCGTTCGGCGCGACGCACTTCGATACGCAGGCCGCGCTGTCGATCATGAAGGCCAGCACCGCGCCGGGCGCCGCGTGCGCGGGCACGCCGGTGATGGGCAGCCGCGCGGACTACGACCGGCTCGGCTACGTGCCCGCATCGGGCAGCGGCGACAACCAGACCGCGTCGAACACGCTCGAATACGCCCTGCGCGATTTCGCGGTGTCGCGCTTCGCGACGGCGCTTGGCGACACGGCGACGGCCGGCGCGCTGCTGAAGTCGAGCGGCAACTGGCAACACCTGTTCGATCGCGGCGCGATCCGGCCCAAGACGTCGGCCGGCGCGTGGATCACCGACGGGTCGGGCTTTATGGAAGGCAATGCCGAGCAATACACGTGGTACGTGCCGCACGATCTCGCCGGCGTGATCGCGCAGGCGGGCGGCGCCACGCCGGTCGTCAAGCGGCTCGACACGTTCTTCACTCACCTGAACATCGGCACCGAGCAGCCGTATTTCTACGTCGGCAACGAAGTGACGATGGCCGTGCCGTGGGTCTACGCGTGGGCCGGCGCGCCGTCGCATACGCAGCGCGTGCTGCACGCTTCGCTCGCCAACGCGTTTGGCCCCGGCGCGGCGGGGCTGCCCGGCAACGACGATCTCGGCGCACTGTCCGGCTGGTACGTGTGGGCCGCGCTCGGTCTCTACCCGGTCGTGCCGGGCGTGAGCGGCGTTGCGCTGTCGAGCCCGCAGTTCGAGGCGATCACGGTGCGCGTCGGGCAGCAGGACGGCAGCTACCGCCTGCTGCACATCGCCGCGCCGGGCGCGGGTTCGGGCGACGGCGCGTCGTTCTACGTGAAGTCGCTGAAGCTGAACGGCACGTCGTGGCCCGCCGCGTGGCTGCCGCTCGAGCACATCGCGAAGGGCGGGAAGCTTACGTACGCGATGACGGCGGATGCGAGCGCCGCGACGTGGGGCGCCGATGCATCTGCGATGCCGTCGTTCCCGCGGGCGGCGGGCGCGCAGTAGGGCGGGAGGATCGAAGAGCGGTTCTTGCCGACAGGATCGACGCGGAGAGAGGGAGGGACGAACGGATGAAGCTACGTCACGTGGTGGGTATCGGGTGCCTTGCCGTGTTGTCGGGGTGCGGGGGCGATCAGGGGGCGACAGATGCGAGCGTGCTCGCGCAGATGTCGAACGCACCGGGCAACCAGAAAGATCAAGGCAACCAGAACGACCAGGGCGATCAGAACGATCAGGGGGAAAACGGCGGCGCGCACAAGCGATCGGTGCTGCGCAGCGTCGATCCGATGATCGGCACGGCCAACCTCGACATCAACGCGGACTGGAGCAGCGGCGTGCGCGGCCACGGCCACGTGTATCCGGGCGCGACCGTGCCGTTCAGCATGGTGCAGCTCGGGCCGGACACGACCGGCGGCGCGCATACGCTGCCGTGGAACTGGGATCGCACGTCGGGCTACCAGTACGACGATCCGTTCATTACCGGTTTCACGCATACGCATCTGTCGGGAACCGGCATCGGCTCGGGCGGTGAAGTGCGGTTCCTGCCGACGCTCGCGCCGGTCGATACCGCGACGCTGGCCAAGGTTGCCGCCGATGCATCGATCACCTACGACGCGTCGTTCAGCCACGACGACGAAACCGCGAGCCCCGGCTACTACCGCGTGAAGCTGGCGCCGGTCGGCAGCGGCAACACGCCGTGGAACGTGCAGGGCGCGAAGATTCTCGCGGAAATGACGGCGACCACGCACGCGGGCGTGCATCGCTACACGTACTTCCCGAGCGCGGCGACGCAGAAACGCAGCATGATCGTGAGCATCGACAACCCGATCGGTGGCTCGACCGCGAGCGGCAAGATCCAGGTCGTCGACGCGCGGACGATCGCCGGCTGGCAGTTCACCAACAACTGGGCGAACAACAAGCCGACGTATTTCGTCGCGCGGTTCTCGAAGCCGTTCGATACGCAGCACGTCGCGTTCAGCGCGGACGGCTTCAAGGCGTACCTGACGTTCGCCGACGGCGGCGACGGCGGCGACGGCGGCGCGGTCGCGGTGAAGGTCGGCATCTCGCCGTCGAGCATCACGGATGCGCAGGCCAATCTCGCGTCGGAAGTCGGCGCGAAGTCGTTCGACCAGGTGCGCGGCGCGGCGGAGCGCGCGTGGAGCGCCGCGCTCGATCGGGTCCGGATCAAGGGCGGCAGCGCCGACCAGCGGACGATGTTCTACACGTCGCTGTACCGCACGATGCTCGCGCCGACGGTCTACAACAACGCGGACGGCAGCTACGTCGGCATGGATTCGTCGAACGACGGCACGACGTCGCCGCCGACCACCAGCAAGCATGCGAACCCGGGCTTCGACTATTCGTCGACGTTCTCGCTGTGGGACACGTTCCGCGCCGAGGCGCCGCTCATGACGCTGGTGCAGCCCGAGCGCGTCGACGGCTGGGTCAAGTCGCTGCTGACGCAGTTCGCGCAGAACGGCAAGGGCGAACTGCCGGTGTGGCCGCTCGCGCAAACGGAAACCTTCACGATGGCTGGCCACCCGTCGATTCCGATGATCGCGGATGCGTACCTGAAGCACCTGACGAGCGCGGGCATCGACGACATCTGGACCGCGTTGACGACCACGCAGCGCGCGAGCGCGCACGGCTTCGACCAGTATCGCCAGCGCGGCTACGTCTATGCGGGCGACAACGCGTCGGTGTCGACCACGCAGGATTATGCGTTCGACGACTGGGCGACGGCCGCGGTCGGCAAGGCGGCCGGCAAGAGCACGGCCGACTACCAGCCTTATCTGACGCGCAGCCAGAACTACCGGAACGTGTTCAACCCGGCGCCGAACAACGGCTGGAAATTCTCGCAGCCGAAGGATGCGCAGGGCAACTGGGTCGCGGGCTTCGATCCGACGGCCGCCGAAAAGACCGACTTCTCCGAATCGAATTCGTGGGTCGACACGTGGAACATCTTCCACGACTTCCCGGGATTGATCACGCTGCTCGGCGGCAAAAGCCAGTTCATCGCGCAGCTCGACCGCACGTTCGATCCGGCCAACCCGCTGACCTTCCAGTACAACCAGGGCTTCCCGGACCTGACCGGCCGCAGCGGCCAGTTCTTCGCGGGCAACGAACCGGCGAACCACCTGCCGTACCTGTACGACGTCACCGGCATGCCGTCGAAGACGCAGGACCGCGTGCGCACGGTGATGGACGACATGTACTCGCTGACGCTCACGGCCGGCGATCGTGCATTGCTGAGCGGCGACAGCCTGAAGGCCGCGCTGAACGATCCGCGACGCGTGCGCGATGCGGCGATTCCCGGCAACGACGACTGCGGCCAGTTGTCCGCGTGGTACGTGCTGTCCGCGCTCGGCATCTATTCGCTGAATCCCGTGGGCGGCGTGTTCTATTTCGGCACGCCGCTGTTCGAGGAGGTGTCGATCGACATCCCGATGGCATCAGGCAGCAGCGCCGGCGGCGCGTTGAAGTTCGGCGGTGCGCGACGCTTCACGATCACCGCGCATACGGCGTCGGGCGCCGCACCGTCGTCGGTCAATCGCTACGTGCAGTCGGTCAGCCTGAACGGCACGCCGCTGCATCGGCCATACATCACCTATGACGAGATGAAGGCGGGCGGCAGGCTCGATTTCGTGATGGGCTCGACGCCGAACGATGCGTGGGTCGGCCAGTGGAACGGCCAGGATCCGAACAGTGCGCTCGCGCCGGCGCTGGCGTTGATCAACTAGTCGGCAGGGACGCCGTAACAAGGTCGCCTTGATTTCGGCGCACATTTGCCGGATTCCGGCAGTACGCCGAGCCCGGCGAGAAGACGGGCCGCAGAGCAACGCGGTCGCTACCTGTACGGGGAACGGTGACGGCAACCGGCCGCACGCCAAGTGTCGACACACCGTCGCGCCGCTTGCGCTCGACTAATGCGGCTTCGCTGTTTGGGGACGTATCAAGTTGACTGACTCGCCGTCACTTGGGTTTCGAGTGGAGCGGTCAGTAGCGGCTTCACCCTTTGACCGGTTTGCCTCTCGCTCACCACTACCGCTATTGCGAAGATGGGCAAATTGCCTTACAATTAATTGAAAAGTAAGGAGATATCGTGTTCGAAGCCACACTTACAAGCAAGGGGCAACTTACATTGCCGGCCGGCATCCGGCATGCGCTTGGCCTCGCCGCAGGCGTGCGGATTGTCTTCACACCACTGGATGACGGTACGGTCATTTTGCGCGCCAAAACCCGCAGCCTGCTTGATTTGCAAGGTGCCCTACCGTCGATCACAAGTGTGCCAATCGATGCCATGGGGATAGGCGACGCTTGATGCCCAGTCTTGATACAAATATTCTGGTGCGTTGGTTGACCAATGACGACGTTGACCAAGTCGCGCATGTCCGTGAGCTGTTTGCCGCTTCGGCTGGACAAGCGGACGCATTCTACATACCGGTAACTGTGATGCTCGAACTCGAATGGGTTCTGCGATCGCGCTATAAATTCGACCGCCAGCAGATCCTGACTGCGCTCACGGCCCTGCTCGAGACGCGGGAACTGAGTTTTGAAGCGGAGGGTGCGCTTGAACGTGCGCTGCACATGTATCGCGAGCATGGCGGGGATTTCGCAGACTGCCTGCACGTCGGTCAGGCTAGTGCAGCTGGTCGGGCACCTCTACTCACGTTCGACGAGCGTGCTGCACGGTTGCCTGGCGCCGAAATTCTTGGTGCGGGGCGAGCGCAGTTGCTATGAGTCCTGCAGGATTGCGGTGATGTCGGCCGTACGTCGCTTAAGAGTCGCAATAGGCAGAACGGGTTCTACTAGAACGTCCTTTTAGGTCCTTCGTGGATGTGATCTTGTCGTTGTCGCCATCACATTCGTGTCCAGTTGCATCGTCGCCTATGATGCGGGAACGCCACTAACTGGGTTCCACGCCATGGACGCGCCGCTGCCGCCGATGTCTGCCCCGATTGCCGAAACGACACCTGAGACCGAAGCCGCCGGCGAGCCGCGCGCGTCGCGCGTGCACCGGCCGGTCGCGCTCGTCACCGGCTCGACGTCGGGAATCGGCGCGGCCGTCGCACGGCGTCTCGCGGCCGACGGCTACGCGGTGATCCTGCATTCGCGCAGCTCGGCCGACACCGGGCGGGCGATGGCACGCGAACTCGGCGGTGCATATGTGCAGGCCGATCTCGCCGACGATGCCGAGCGCGTGCGGCTGATCCGCGATGCGCTCGCCGTGCACGGGCGGCTCGACGTGCTCGTCAACAACGCGGGCGTCAGCCGCGTGATTCCGCATGACGACCTCGCGGCGGCCACACCCGACGTGTGGCGCGAAATGCATGAAATCAACGTGATCGCGCCGTTCCGGCTGGTGGCCGAAGCGGAGGCGGCGCTGCGCGAAGCGGCGTCGCACGGGCGGGCCGGGTGCGTCGTGAACGTTAGCTCGCATGCAGGCATGCGCCCGAAGGGCGCATCGATCCCGTATGCGGCCGCGAAGGCCGCGCTCAATCACACGACACGGCTGCTCGCCCGCACGCTCGCGCCGGCGATTCGCGTCAATGCGGTCGCGCCGGGGCTCGTCGATACGCCGCTGACCGCCGACTGGACGGACGCGCAGCAGCTCTGGCGCGAGCGCGCGCCGATGCGTCGCGCGGCGACGCCGGACGATATCGCGCAGACGGTCGCGATGCTCGTCGCCTCCGATTACGTGACGGGCGAGATCGTGATGCTCGACGGCGGGTTGAATCTGACTTGATGGGGTGACGGGCGACGGCTGACGCGGTGAACCGGCGGCGCGCGCATCGTATGCGCCGCCGCAGGGTTTGTTCGAACGCGCGATCGATCAGCCGAGGTTCGACCGCAGCCGTGCGAGCGCCTGATCGTGCGTGCGCTCGAACTTCAGCGGCGTGACCGCGATATACCCTTCGCCCAGCGCGACCGTTTCCGAACCCGCATCGTCGTCGCGCGGCGCGCGCGCGAGCTTCAGCCAGTGATAGTCGATCTCGCGCGGGTCGCGTCCCGACACGATCTCGACGCCCTGCAGCGTGCCGGCGCCCTGGTTCGTCACCTTCAGGGCGCGTACGTCGTCGGCCGGCCGCGGCGGGAAATTCACGTTGAGGCATGCGTCGCTGTCCCAGCCGGCGGCGACGAGCCGGCGGATCACGTCCGGCGCATGCGCGAGTGCGGTACCCCACGGCACCGCGTTGCGATCGGTGAAGGCCTGGCTCAGCGCGATGGCCGGCACGCCGACGAGCATGCTCGTCATCGCCGCGCCGACCGTACCGGAAAACACCGTTTCGGTGCCGAGGTTCGCGCCGCGATTCACGCCGGACAGCACGACGTCGGGCCGCGCGCCCTTCATCAGGTGGCTGACCGCGATCGCGACGCAGTCGCCGGGCGTGCCGCGCACCGCGAAGCGGCGCTCGCCCTTGCGATGCACGCGCAGCGGTTCGTGCAGGCTCAGCGAATGCGACGTGCCGCTCTGGTCTTCGGCCGGCGCCACGATCCACACTTCGCGCGCGAGTTGCGTGGCGACCTGTTCGAGTATGTCGAGGCCGGGGGCGTCGAATCCGTCGTCGTTGGTGAGCAGGACACGGTCGAACAGCGGGCGGGTTGCTTGCATCGGGACGATCCTCGTGAAAGGCAATGAGCGGGGAAGTGCGGCATGGCGCAAGCCACAAGGCTAGCACTCCGGCGTGAGGATCGTCGTGTCGCGCCCGTGGCGCCGGTCGGCGCGGACGCGAAAACGGGCGCATCGTGCGCCCGTTCGTCGTGTCGTGGAATGTGCGTGCCGGTGTGGCGGGCCGGAACCGTTCAGCCGAGCAGGTAGCGCAGCAGGCCGGCCGACGCGACGCCGACGATGACGGTCGGCAGAATCGACAGGCGCGTCGCCGCAAGCAGCGTGACCGCGAGCGCGAGCAAGTCGGCCGGGCGCGTCGACACGAAGGCCGGCGCGATCACCGAGATCAGCACGCAGCCCGGCACGTTCTCCATCACCGACGCCATTCGCGGGCTCAGTGTGCGGTTGCGCAGCAGCACGTAGCCGAGGATGCGCGACAGGTAGGTGGTCGACGCCATCAGCACGATCGTCGCGACGGTGCCGAAATCCGGAAGCTCAGGCATCGCGCGGCTCCCACAGCAGCGCGGAGATCAGCCCCGCGCAGGCGCCGGCCGCGACGTACCACGCACCGGGCAGCGCGAGATGGGTAGCCGCCGCGACGACGAGGCTCACGAACCACGGACGGCTCGCGCGCACCCCTTTCCACATCCCGCGCAGCAGCACCAGAAACACGGCCGTGAACGCCATGTCGAAGCCGTACTGTTCGACGTTGCCGATCGTCGGGCCGACCGCCGCGCCGAGCGTCGTCATCGAGATCCACGTCAGGTAGAGCCCGATGCAGATGCCCGCGTAATAGGGCACGCTGATGTGCGTGGCCGAGCGCTCGCGCGCGTCGGCGAGCGACATCGCCCAGCTCTCGTCGCACATGAAGAACAGCGCGACGAACGCGTGGCGGCGCGGCAGGCGGCGGATATACGGCTCGAACGCGGCGCCCATCAGGATGTGGCGCGAATTCACGAGAAACGACATCGCGACGATCAGCGCGATGTGCGGCGGCGACGTCCACAGATGGATCGCCGCGAATTCGGAGCCGCCGCCGAAGTTCAGGCCCGTCATCATCGGCACTTCGAACAGGCTCAGCCCTTTCTGCGCGGCCTGCGCGCCCAGCACCAGCGCGAACGGCACGAAACCCAGCATGACGGGCAGCGCCGCGCGCAAACCGCGGCCCATCTCGGCGACATAGGCGGGCTTGTCGCGAAGCCCGGACGACGTTGAAACGCTACTGCTCATCACTCCTCCTTCGGGGGAGGGATTGTCTGCTTTTTTGACTCGAATCGGGTTGCGTTGTCGCCAGATTTTTCCCAAAATTTGGCATTGAACGCGTGATACGCGAATTTTTTGGAATCGGATGCCACATGAAACTTGACGCTATCGACCGCCGGATTCTGAGCGCGCTGCAGCGCGACGGCCGCATGCAGAACGTGGAACTCGCGCACGAGGTCGGGCTGTCGCCGTCGCCGTGCCTGCGGCGCGTGCGGCTCCTCGAGGAAGCCGGCGTGATCGAGAAATACGTGGCCGTGCTGAACCCGGCGAAGGTCGGCAAGGGGCTGACGATCTTCACCCGCGTATGGCTGAAGGGGCAGGACGCGGAATCGGTGAACCGTTTCGCCGAGGCCGTCCAGCAGATGCCGGAAGTCGTCGAATGCCACCTGATGGCCGGCGACTGCGATTTCCTGCTGCGCGTCGTCGCGGCCGACATCGACGATTACCGGCGCTTCCAGATGGAATACCTGACGCGCATCCCCGGCGTGCTCAGCGTGAAGACCGACATTCCGATGCAGAAGGTCAAGCTCACGTCGGCGCTACCCACCTGAAGCGGGGCGACGCGCGGGGCGCGTGACGATGCGTCGACGATGAGCGGCATTGCACGGTGACAATCGCCCGATACACTGACGGAGTGAGTCGCATCGCCTGCATTGCCGGCACGGTCATGCGGTGTTCGATGTGCAAGCAACTAACGGTCAATGCCGACGCGCTCGGCCGAGCGGCGCTGCGTAGCGCGCCGGGTTACGCGTCGACGCGAATGCGTTTTTTCCTGTCAAGCCCTACATGCAGCCATTCAATACGCCGTGGAATTCGCTGGAAATCGTCAAGCTCGTGCTCGGCGTGCTGACGCCGTTGTCGGTCGCGTGTCTCGGCTGGCTCGTCGCGCGCCGGCTGAAGCGGCTCGAGCTCGTGCAGTGGACCAACCAGCGGCTGATCGAGAAGCGGCTCGCGCTGTACGACGCGGTCGCGCCGCAGCTCAATGCGCTGCTGTGCTTCTACACGTGGATCGGCTACTGGAAGGACATCTCGCCGGACGACGTGATCCGCGCGAAGCGCGACCTCGACCGCACGTTCCACATCTACCGCTACCTGTTCGACGACGACGTGTACGACGCGTATCACACGTTCATCCACGCGCTGTTCGAGATGCATACGGGGCCGGGCCGCGACGCGCGGATCCGCTCGCTGATCCAGGCGCCCGACGGCGACCGCAGCGTGCACGGTTCGTATGAATGGAAGCCGGTGTGGTCCGAGCGTTTCTCGACCGCGAATGTCGTGTCGAAGGACGACGTGCTGCGGCATTACACGCGGTTGATGGAGCGGCTGCGCGTGGCGCTGGGTGCGACGCGCTGAAGGGTGCTGGGTTCGGGCGCTTCGCGTGTCACGCCAGTATCGAAATCCGCCACCCGGCGGCGCGGATTCCAGCCCTTGCAGATGAAGCGGATGCGGCGTGCGGCTGCGCCTGCCATGCTCGCGTCATGTCCACTCGCGCGAGGTTCGTATGGTCGTCGACCCGGGCCGCCAGCCGCTTCTGATCCGTTCGCCCGGCGCGCGCCGGCGGCGGCTCCTTTCCGCCGGCGCTCCCGACTCGCTTGCCGAGCCGTTGCCGGCCGAACCGGAAATCGGCGACATCGTCTTCATCCGCGTCACCGTGCGGCCGTTTCTCGAAGTGGCGAGCGCGACGCGTTCATGGACGAATCACGTCGGCATCGTCGTCGGCGAGCGCGGCGGCGAGACGCTGATCGCCGAAAGCACGTTTCCGCTGTCGCGCGTCACGACGATGTCGCGGGTTCTCGCGCGCTCCGATCGCGGCGCATGCGTGATCGCGCGGCTCAGGCAGCCGCTCGACGCCGCGCAGCGTCGCGAACTCGTCGCCGCGGCGATGCGCCGGATCGGTGTGGTCTACGACACGGGTTTCAATCTCGCGTCGCGCCGGCAGTTCTGCTCACGTTTCGTGCGCGAGGTTGTGTGCGATGCGACGCGGATCGTGCTCGGCGACGTCGAGACCTTCGACACGCTGCTGCACCGGAATCCCGATCATCCGCTCGGCTTCTGGAGGATCTGGTATTTCGGCCGGATTCCGTGGCACCGCCGCACGGTGACGCCGGCAAGCATCCTCGATAGCGGTTCGTTGCGCGTGGTGATGGACACGCGTGATTCGGGCACCGGTCGCGACGGCTGACGGCCTCGTGTGTCGTCGGGGCTCGCACGGTTCCGTTCGCGCTGCTGGCTGCCCTCAGTGCCGTCCCGCCATCGCGAGCCGCGCCGCCAGCCCCACGAACACCGACCCCAGCAGATACTGCGGCACCTTCGACGGCCGGCGGCGCGCGCCGATCCGCTGGCTCAGCCGGCTCGCGGACAGAATCACCGCGCCGTTTACGACGAGCCCGATCAGGTTGAGCACCGTCGCCAGCACGAGAATCTGCACGGCGATCGAACCCTGCTCGGGCCGCACGAACTGCGGGAACAGCGCGAGCACGAACAGCGCCATCTTCGGGTTCAGCAGGTTGGTCGTCAGCCCCTGGCGGAAGATCGTCGCGGTCGAGCGGCGACGTTGCGACGCGACCGGCGACAGCGCGGTCGCGTCCGAACGGAACGTTTTCCAGGCGAGATACAGCAGATACGCGGCGCCGGCGAAGCGCACGACGTCATACGCGAGCGGCACCGCGACGAAGAGCTGCGACAGACCGAACGCGGCCGCCAGCGCGTGGCAGTAGGTGCCGGCCTGAATGCCCGCGAGCGTCGCGAAGCCGGCGCGCCGGCCCTGGCTCACGCTGCGGGACGCGATCAGCAACATGTCGGGGCCGGGCGTGATGGTCAGCGCGAGACACGCGCCGGAGAACAGCGCGAGCGTGGAGAGGTCGATCATGGCAGTCCCTTTTGCTGGTGCGGCGTAAAAGGGAACTCAGTGTAGGAGGGCGCGCGAGGCCGGTCAATCGAGCGAACGGACGATGGCCTGGCGGCACGGATCGCATGACGCATGCATTGCGCATGCGCCGCCTGCACGCCGTTCACTGCTTGCGACAGGCAACCTGATAGTCGATCACGGTGTTCTCGGAAGGCCGGTCCGGCTCGCCGCCCACCGTCGTCACGCCGAGCACGCCGGCCGCATTCCGGTAGCGCAGCGCGCAATACCCGACGCCGGTGCCCGAGCACGCTTCGGCTTCGATAATGCCGTGCTTCGCGAGCGTTGCAGCCCCGTCCATCGCGTCCGGCTTCTCGCGCGGCCGCAGCGGTTGCCAGCCATGCGCGATCAGTATCTTGCGGGCCGCGTCGAGCGGCTTGCCGTATACGTTCGGCACGACCGCGCGGCCGCTGCAGTGCGTGCTTTCGGCGGCTACGCGGGTCAGCCGCAGGCCGCCGTTTTCCTCGTGCAGCTCGCCGACGGGCGCCCCGGGGCCGTCGCCGCCCCAGACGAGCAGTGCACCGTTTTCCAGACGATCGACCGAGCCGAGCTGCCAGCCTGCCTTGCGCGCCGTGTAGCCGAGCGCGACGAGCGTCGCGCCGTCGAATACGCCGAGGTTGCCGTTGCGCGCGAAACAGATCGCGCTCGTGCCGGCGTTGAATCCGCTCGCGAAGCTCACGACCGTGTAGTGCCCGAGCGGTGCCTCGGATGTCACGATCCAGTCGCGCTTCGCGACTTCGCGGCCGGCCGCCGTGGTCGACTTCGCGCGATATTGCGTGCAGAACGGATCGAGCGAACCGCTTTCAGGCGAGTGCGGCAGCGTGCCGAGCGGCACGAGCGACGCTCCGGCGATATCGGAGGCCGTGCGCAGCGGCTCGGCCGATGCCGTGCCGCCGAACGTGGCGCCGGCAAGTACCGCGATCGAAACGATCGACGCCAGATGCCGGCTGAGCGGTGAGGCAACGGAAGGAAGCACGCTGGTTGTCTCTGGGGAAAGTGGGACGGGCGGGGCAAGCGCTTTTTCGCCGGTCCGCCACGGTCGCGCGCGCCGCCTGGCGGCACGCGTGCGTGTCGCCGCCGACTCAGTCCTTCGCGACGACGTCGATGCGCAGTGCGTCGCCGCCGGCCACGATCGCCAGCAGACGATCGACGTTCGGGTGCGCGCCCGGACGATTGCGCGCGTCGGCCGTATGCTCGGCGAACACCGCGAGGCCGTGCTCGGCCGCTTTCGCGTCGAGCGTGCCGAACGTCTGCTTCAGATAGTGGTACACCGCGAGCGAGCCCTGCTTGCCCGGCTGGTTCTCGATGGTCGCGGCCACGTCGCCGTTCGCGCCGACGAGATCGATGCGCGCGATGCCGTCGATGGCCGGCAGTTGCGCGAGGTTGTCCTTGAATACTTCGGTCGGTTGAATCACTGAAAACACTCCGTCGGTTCGGTCATGGGCCAAGGTGCGTGGCCGGCCGTATCTTATCCGATCGGCCTCGGTGCGCCGGCCCGCGTGCCGGTGCCGGCCGTGCGCCACGCGAGCGCCGCGCCCGCGAGCTGCAGCGTGCTGCCCGTCAGCATCGCGACCCGCAGCCCCGACGCGCCGCCGCCGCACGCGTCGTACAGCGCGCCCAGCAGCGCGACGCCGAAGACCGCGCCGACGGCCGTCGCGGCCAGCGAGCCGACCGCGAGGCCGAGGCCCGTGCCGGTCAGCGCGAGCCCCGCCTCGGCCCACGCGAGCATCGGCGCGTGCGGATTCGTCGACCCGGCCGCGCCGATGCCGATCGCGGCGAGCCCGAGCCCCATCAGCGCGACGCAGCCAGCGCCGGCCGTGCGTGCGCCGACGCGGGCCGCAACGGCACCGGAGCCGAACGACACGAGCGCGAACGGCACCGACATCGGCAGCAGCGCGAGGCCGGCACCGGTGGCATCGAGCACGTGGTGGCTTTGCCATGCGAGCGGCAGCACGAACAGCATCCCGTAGCCGCCGAACGTCATCGCGCCGTTGCCGACCAGCATCCCGCGGAACGCGCGATTCGCGAACAGGTCGAGCGGCACGAGCGCGGCCGTGCCGAGCCGCCGTTCGATCCGCACGAACAGCGCGATCGCGGCCGCGCCGGTCCCGATCAGCAGCGGCGCGCGCAGCGGGTCGTGGCGCGCGTCGATCGTCGCGAATACGACGCAGCCGATCGCGATCGCACCGAGCACCTGGGCGGCCGGATCGAAGCGCCGGCCCCGCGGATCGGCCGATTCCGGCACGACGGCGCTGGCGAGTGCGATCGCGGCGATGCCGAACGGAATCACGACGCCGAAGATGCTGCGCCAGCCGAACGCGTGGATCAGCACGCCGCCGAGCGTCGGGCCGACGATCATCGCGATGCCGCCGCACGCGGCCCAGATGCCGAGCGCGCGTGCGCGTTCGGCCGGATCGCGCCAGAGCACGCGGACGATCGCGAGCGACGCGGGGATCAGCAGCGCGGCGCCCGCGCCGGCGAGCGTGCGGCCCGCGATCAGCACGCCAGCGTCGGCGCGAGCGCGCACACGACCGACGCGCCGCTCAACACCGTCGCGCCGAGCACGAATGCACGCCGCCGGCCGTACAGGTCGTCGATCAGGCCGCCCGTGAGCAGCAGCAGCACCGCATACGCGAGGTTGTACGCGTCGATCACCCACTGCAGCGCGGCGACGCGGGCGCCGAACGCGGCGCCGATCGGTTCGGTCGCGAGATTGACGATCGCCGTGTCGATCTGCGCGATCAGCACGGCGATGCACAGCGCCGGCAGTACGAGGCGGTGCCGGGCCGGCGCGGCGACATCGGCCGCACGGGTGGCAGCAGGGCGGCGTATCGAATTCACAGGCGTTCTCCCGCGCGCTTCATTACCGTGCGCTACCGGCCAGCGTGCCCGCGTCGCGCGAACGCTCGATGTCGGGGCTGCGATACGCGCGTTCGGGAATTTCGGCGAGCCGCGACGGATGCACCTGCCGCGGCGCTAGCCCGTAGAACTTCTGGAAGCTCATGATCAGCGGCGACCACTTGTCCGGATCGATGCGGTCCGGATGACCGTCCATCAGCAGGTCGGGATGCACGTGCACGCGCTGGATGCGCAGCTCGAACACGCGGATGCGGCCGCGCAGGTCGGGCGTGTCGTCGCCGATTCCGTAGGTGGCCGCGACGACCGCCTCCATGTGCACCGGGCATTCGAGCGCGCGCGGCGGCGTGACGGTTTGCGATGCCGCTTCGGTCAGCCCGGCCGTGCCGAACTTGTCCGGTTCGAATACGTAGCCTTTCGCGCGCTTGCCGTCGGGTACCGGGTACGTGCCCGTCGTGCGCGCGATCCGGTCGACCGCGTCCGCCTGCGCCGACGACGGCAGGTTCAGCACGCATTCGCCGGTGCGCAGCAGGTTGCGGGTGGTTTGCGAACTGGCGGCGATGCCGATCACGCCGCGCCAGCCGAGCCAGAACGCGGACGAGATCGGCGCGAGATTGGCCGTGCCGTTTTCGTTCAGCGTGCTGACCAGCACGACGGGCGTGCCGAAGTAGAGGATGTTCGGTTCGGTGACGCAATGCGGCGCATTCATGGTCGAAGCCTCGTTGACGGGATCGGTTCCCATGCTGATCCCGTCGCGGCGATGCGGCGCTCCGATTCTTGTCGTGTCATTCCGGACGATGCGCGCGGACCGCGCCGGCAGCGCGCGGGCTTTTCCGCTACAGTAAGAAATCGAAGGCCGCACGCGCCCGCATCGCGCCGGCGCGTGCAGTCACGTTCCGCCAACGCACACGAGGGCCTGATGGACACCGAGCAACGCTATACCGCCAACGCGCCGACCCGCGCGGAAGTCGACGCACTGGGCGGCGCAACCGTCATCGAATTCGGCGCGAACTGGTGCGGGATCTGCGCAGGCGCGCAGCCTGCGATCACGGCGTCGTTCTCCGCGCATCCTGCCGTGCGGCACCTGAAGATCGAGGACGGCCCCGGCCGTCCGCTCGGCCGCTCGTTCGGCGTGAAGCTGTGGCCGACGCTGGTCTTCCTGCGCGATGGGGTCGAAGTCGCGCGCGTCGTGCGCCCCGCCGATGCGAAACAGATCGAAGCCGACGGCTTCGCCGCGCTGGCCTGAGGTCATGGCGATGCAACAGGCGATTACGCACGTCGGTGTCGATACGCGTGGCAGCGGGCTCGTCGAAGTCACGCCGCAGGTGCGCGCGTTCGTCGACCAGCAGGCGATCCGCACCGGCCTGCTCACCGTGTTCTGCCGCCATACGTCGGCGTCGCTGCTGATCCAGGAGAATGCGGACCCGTCGGTGCAGCGCGATATCGAACGCTATTTCGCGACACTCGCGCCCGAGGATGACACGCGCTATGAACACGACACCGAAGGCGCCGACGACATGCCCGCGCATCTGCGCACGGCGCTCACGCAGGTGCAGTTGTCGATTCCGGTCGAGCACGGACGCATGGTGCTCGGCACGTGGCAGGGGATTTACGTGTTCGAGCATCGCCGCGCGGCGCACCGGCGTGACATCGTGCTGCATCTGATCGGCGAATAAGCGAGCGGACGAGCGGTAGGAAACGCGTGACGCCGCGCTCAGGCGAGCAGCTTCTCGACGAGCGCGCCGAGTTCGCGAAGGTGAACCGGCTTCGGCAGGAACGCGTCGAATACCCGCTGGTTCTCGCGCAGCGCGGCCGATTCATACGCGCTGACGCCGAGGATCGCCGGACGCCGGCCATCGCCATTGCCATTGCCATCGGGTTGCGCCATCGCGCGAATGCGCCGCGCCACGTCGAATCCGCTCAGGTCCGGCAGTTCGAGATCGAGCACGACGAGATCGTAGCGGCCCGTACCGAAGCGCGCGGCGCCTTCCTGCCCGGTGCCGCACAGATCCACCTCGAGGCCGAGCGCCGACAGCATCGCGCCGAGCGTTTCGCGCGCGTTGTCGTTGTCGTCGACTATCAGCGCGCGCCGGCCGCAGTGCGCCGGTACGGGCGGCAGCGCGGGCGCATCGCCTGCCACGGTGCCGGCCGTGTCGACGCCCGGCACTTCGACGGGTAGCGTCACGACGAACTCGCTGCCTTCGCCGACCACGCTGCGCACGTCCACATGCCCGCGCAGCGTCGTCACGATTTCGCGCACGACCGCGAGCCCCATGCCGATCCCGTCCACGTGCAGCCCGACCGCGTCGTTCGCGCGATAGAACGGCTCGAAGATCTTCGACAGATGTTGCTTCGCGATGCCCGCGCCGGTGTCGCGTACGGCGATCCTCACCTGCTGGCCGGCCGGCGCATCGGCGAGCGTGATCGCCACCGTGATCGAGCCGCCGGTCGTGTACTTGACCGAGTTTTCGATCAGGTTCGACAGCACCTGTCGCAGCAGCTTGCGATCTGAGCAGATCGCGAGGCCGGCCGGCTCGACGTGCTGCGTGACCGTGATCCGTTTCGTCGCGATCCTCTCGCGCAGCGGTTCGAGCACTTCGGCAAGCAGCGGCGCGATGCCGACGGTATCGAGTTCGGCGACGCGCTTCGTCGAGCGCAGCTTGATGTAGTCGGTGAGGTCCTTGACGAGCGCCTCCAGCGACAGCGCGGAATTCTGCAGCCGCCGGATCGTCTTCAGGTTCGCATCCGATTGCGGGCGCGCGAGCAGGATCTCGATCGATCCGCAGATCGCCTGCAGCGGCGTGCGCAGCTCGTGGCTGACCATCCCGAGGAACGCGTTCTTCGCCTCGATCATCTCGAACGCGCGGTCGGACGCCTTGCGCTCCGCATCGAGCGCCGCGTTTTGCCGCTCCAGCAGGTCGTCGCGCGTGCGCATCGTATAGAACAGCAGCAGGAACAGCGCGCACAGGATCACGCCGAGCACGATGCCGAGGATCAGGATCGCGCGCTGCTTGTCCTTCAGTTGATGGAACGTGAAATCGCGCTGCGCCATTTCGATCGCGCGGAAGTAGTTCGCGAGGCCGTTGACTTTCGGCCAGTACGCGTTGACTTCGTCGATCACCTGACGCGCCTGCTTCGGCGAGTCGCGCAGTAGCGGCACCTCGCGCTTCAGGCGCGTCATGAATTCGCCGAGCGCGTCGATCTCATTGCGCGCGCGCGGGATGCGCAGCCAGTATTGGGACACTTCCGAGGGCCGCTGCAGGAACCCGAACGACACCGACAGGCTGTCGAGCTGCATCTGCAGGTGATCGAAGTCATCGTCCTCGCGCGTCGCGTAGAGAATCAGCTGGCGATCGAAGCGGGTATACACGTTGCGGTATTGCGCGGCGGTCCAGAACACGCCTTCGCGCGGCCCCTCGAGCACGCCCTCGTTGACCGAGGTGGCGAGGAGATCCCACAGCAGGAACGCCCACGCGGCGAACCCCATGATCCACAGCGAGCCGAGGACCAGGATGATTTTTCTATTTTTCCATCGCCGCCGCGTCATGTCACTTCACGGTCAGACCGATGATCTGCCACGCGAACTTGGCCTCGCCGAGCGGCGTCTTCAGCTCGTCGGGATACTGGTCGCGCGGATACATGATCCACAGCGGGCCGTAGTTGTCGTTGCCGAGCACCTTGCCGTTCATCGTCCGCGCGAGGATCACGCCGTATTTGTCGGCGTCCGACACGGGAATCGTGAACGTGTATTCGTCGATGCAGCGAAATTCGATCTGCGTGCCGTGCGCGCCGACCGTCTTCAGCACGTCGGACAGGCGCGGGCCGGTGAAGGTCGCCTTCGGCGTCCAGCTCGTCGACGTGACGATCGTATGCTGCGGCAGCGCCATCAGCGCCTGCTCGGAAAAGACGTAGGTCATCTTCCCCTGCTGGTTGCTCTTGCTGATCTTGCCGTCGACGGTAAACGTGAACGACGCCGCCGCCCACGCCGCGACGGTCATCCCGAGCAGGCATGCCGTCAGCAGGCTTTTGATCCAGATGGTTGAAACGCGCATGTCTTTCCCTCGGTCTGGTGGTGCGGGTAGCGGGTTGTCGTTCCGGCCGCGGTTTCCGGTTCTCAGTTCGCGGCCGACGCCGCCGGCAGCGTGAGTTTCAGTTCGCGGGCGACTTCCGCGAACAGGATCGGCAGGCGCACCGGCTTTTCTTCGCAGCGCGCGTTGTAGTGCGACACGATGTGCGCGATTTCGTCCTCGCTCGCTTCGCCGGTCGAGATCTTGCCGGTCAGCAGGAAGATCGGCGCGCCGCTGTTCTCGCTCGAGCGGATGCCGCGCACGAGTTCGGCGGCCGTCTGGTCGCCGAGCATCCAGTCGAGGATGTAGCCGTCGAAATCCTCGACCTCCAGCGCCTTGCGGAAGCTCGCGCCGTCGAAGTACGGAATCGCGTTCACGCCTTTCTCGATGAAATATTCACAGACCGTTTCGGCGACGTCGTGCGAATCGTCGACCACGGCGATCCGCGCCGCATACACGTTCGGCTGCGCCGAGCGCAGCTCGATCACGTCGACCGGATACGTGCGGCCCTCGCGCGCGTGCTCGCGCTCGGTGACGATCCATTCGCCCTGCCACTGCAGCGCGACGAAATCCGTTTCGATCTGGCTGGTGGCCTTCGTCGAGATCGCGGCGCGGCAGCGCAAGCGCTTCGACTCGATCACGAATGTCGCGTCGATCATCTCGGCCGCGGCCGGCTGCGTGCCCTTGTCGTCGAGCAGGATCGCGGGCGGCACGCCGAAGTGCGTCGCGATGTCCTGCAACTGCGACAGGTTCCACGGGATCAAGCCCTTCATCTTGCGCGTGACGACCGAGAAACTCAGCCCGAGCACGTTGGCGATCGTCGTGTTGTGACTTCGCGGCGGAATGCCGTTCCGGTTCAGGAGATCGCGCACCTTGTTGGCGGTGATGAGATCGACGTTGGCCTGCTCGGTGGTGGACATCTCGATGGGGTCTCCAGGGTTTTTGGCGAGGGAGAGCATATCAAAACTGACGTGTCACGCAAACTTCAAACACGCCAAGGGCCTTGACATGCCGTTTTTCTCCATTATTATTGCTCACCACGTCACTATTGTTTGTTGCGTCATGTTTGGAGAGCGTTGCTGACCCCGGTCGGGCAGCGAAAATCGGCAGCAATGAAATAGTGATGGAACGATTCGAAGAGAGAACCTGAGAGAGCCTAGGACTGCGTGTCGGCGTTGGCGGATGAAATTGTATCCGCTGCGCCGCGCGCAACCAGGTACGAGCTCACGGGGTGGGATAGCTCGAAGAATTGCGGCGCCAATAAAACTTGAGGAAAGTACCCATGTATCGCCGTCTACTCGCACCGGGGCTGCTGTTGCTGTTGGCCGCGTGCGCGCAAGACCCGTCGGTCACCGCCAGCACGGTACGGATCTGCGACGACACAGGTTGTTCCGATCGCCCTAAAGATCAGGTCTCCTATCAAAAAAGGGACGATGCGGAAGAGCGGGACGATCCGCGCATCGCCGCGCTCAAGCAAACCGCGAAAACCCAGCCGAAGGCCGCCTACGACCTCGGCCTGCGCTATTTCCGCGGCGACGGCGTGCGCCAGGACAGCTATCAGGCGCTCAAGTGGATGCGCGAAGCGGCCGAGCGCGGCGACCTGAACGCGCAGAAGGCGCTCGGCAGTTTCTACCTGTTCGGTCTCGAGGAAATGGGCTCGGATGCGCGCGAAGCGGAGAAGTGGCTGTCGATCGCGGCCGCTCGCGGCGACAAGGAATCGAAAAAGCTGCTCGATCTCGCGCGCAAGGCGAAGAAAGAGGACGAAGAAGACTGGAAATGGCGCACGCAATGGCGTGACACCTATTACGGCTACTGGTACTCGGGCTATCCGTACTACGGCGTCTGGCAGCAGACGTACTGGTACTACTGACCGGGCATCGGGCAACGGGGCAGCCGCGGGGAGACCACCATCGCGCGCCACGCCGGGGGGCTTATCGAAGTTCGCACGGACACATAAGCCGAACAACGACTCTAATCGATCGACAACGACATGAAGACCAACCTTTCCCAACGTCTCACTCAAGGTGCGCTGGTGGCAGCGCTTGGCGCGTCCGTCGCGGGCTGCGGCGGCGTGGTGACGCCCGGCGGCCAGAACGCGGGCGTGACGGGCGCGGCGGCAGGCGGCGCGAGCGCCGGCGCCGATTCGCAACTGCAGCGCTGCACGTCGCCGCTCGGCACGATCGCCGTCGACGACGGCCGCAACGCCGACTGGTGGGGCCAGTTCGGCAGCGCCACCAAGGTGACGAGCATTGATCCGCTGCTGCGGCTGGCCGTGCAGCAGTCGAACTGTTTCGTGATCACGTCGATCGGCAACCAGAAGAGCGACGCGCGCCTGTCGCGCATCACGCAGCTGCAGCGCAACTCGGGCGAATACCGCGCGGGCTCGAAGCAGCAGAAGGGCCAGCGTGTCGCGGCCGACTACTACATGGAGCCGCAGATCGTGATCAACGATTCGCCGATCGGCGGGATCGGCAGCATGATCGGCGGGCTGATCGGCAACAGCGCGGTGGCGGCGGTGGCGGGCCACCTGCAGACGAAGGCGTCGGTGGTGACGCTGACGCTGTTCGACGTGCGCTCGGCGGTGCAGATCGCGGCGTCGGAAGGCAGCTCGACGGCGACGAACTACGGCGCGGCGCTGGGCGGCTTCGGCGGCGGCGTGGGCGGCGCGCTGGCGGGCTTCTCGTCGACGCCGGAAGGCAAGGCGACGGTCGTGGCGTTCATCGACGCGTACAACAAGATGGTCGTCGCGCTGCGCAGCTACAAGGCGCAGGACGTGAAGGGCGGGCTGGGCCGCGGTGGCCAGCTGCAGGTGAACTGACGTTGCCGGGCCGGCGGGATGCCGCCGGCCGATTCCTGATTTCTGATTCTTGATTCGTGATGGCCGGTGCGTGCGGCGTGATTCGCGCGTACGGGCTGCGTTCGTCCTGTTCGTTCAGAAGGTGACCCCGATGAAAGCCGTTGCACTGATCGCATTGACCTGCCTCGCGCTGACCGCTTGCGGCGGCGGTGACGACAATTCCTCGCCCGCGGCGTCCGGCGGATCGGGCACGAGCAACAACGGCGGAAGCGGCGGCACCGGTTCGGGCGGCACGGGTTCCGGCGGCAACGGCGGTTCGGGTGGCTCGGGCGGCAGCACGCTGACGTGGCGCTACGAGGCGCAGCCTGTCGCGGCCGATCGCGCGAGTTTCCTGACGCTGGTCAACAACGAAGGCGCGAAGGGCTATCGCTATCTGGGCGACTACTTCTACACCGCGGGCAACGGCGGAACGCAGTCGATCTTCGTGAACGACGGCACCGCGCAGACCTACACGTACCAGTTGCAGACGGCGCCGGCGGACATGACGTCCTTCGTCAACGCGGCCAACGCGCAAGGGGCGAGCGGCTACCGCTACGAAGGGCCGCTCACGTACGGCGATCTCTATCGCAAGGATGGCGGTTCGTCCGCCACCTACACGTACACGACGACCGGCCTGCCGGCCGATGCCAACGCGTTCCTCACGCAGGCGAACGGCCAGGGCCAGTCGGGCTACTGGTTCCTCGGCCCGCTGATGGTGGGCGCCGTGCAGGCGAACGTGTACATGAAGAACAACGCGTCGAACGCGACCTATACGTACGACGCGCTGGCGCCGACGTCGACGGTCAGCGACTTCGTCGCACAGGCCAACAGCGAAGGGGCGAAGGGTTATCGCGCGAAGGGCGGGATGGCATTCGGCACCGCGATCTCGTGGATCTACGTGAAGGACCAGACGCAGTCGCCGACCTTCTCGTACGAGTCGGCCGCGATCCAGTCGACCGGCGCGAGCTTCGTGCAGCAGGCGAATACGTTCGGCGCGCAGGGCGCCGCCTATCTGAGCGATATCGCGCTCGGCACCCCCGCGCCGGTGACGGCGTCGTTCTATTTCACGCCGAAGAACTGCACGGGCTTCCTGTGCACGACGCTAAATCCGCTCACGCAGAACTAAGCGGGCGCGTTGCCCGCTGCTGCATTGCGCGAGTCGTTGCAACTAGCACGATCCGAGCACGTTGAATCGAGTGCCTCAGGTGCGCCGCATCCGTGGACGCATCTTTTGCCGCCGGTTTGCCGGCGGCATTTCAATTTATACGTGTGTCGGTTTGGGTACCGGGGCCGTTGAGTGCGAACTGTCTCGAAAAGCGACGTCACCCGTTGCGAAAAATCCCGTTATACGCACTCAACGCCGGCGCCCCGCCGAGATGCGCATACAGCACCTTCGACCCCGGCTCGAATTCCCCGAGCCGCACCTTGTCGATCATCCCGTGCATCGATTTCCCTTCATAAACGGGATCGGTCAGCATGCCTTCCAGCCGTGCGCACAGCCGAATCGCTTCCAGCGTGCCGTCGCTCGGCAGACCATATTCGGGTCCGCCGTAACGCGTGTCGAGCACGACGTCCTGTTCGACGATATCGCGGCCCAGCTCGACCAGCTCGGCCGTATGCCGCGCGATGCGCGTGATCTGTTCGCGTGTCTGTTCCGGCTTCGCCGATGCGTCGATGCCGATCACGCGGTCCGCGCGTCCGTCGGCCGCGAAGCCCACGACCATTCCCGCCTGCGTGCTGCCCGTCACCGAGCAGACGACGACGTAGTCGAACTTGAAGCCGAGCTGCGCTTCCTGCGCCCGCACTTCTTCCGCGAAGCCGACGAACCCGAGCCCGCCGAGCGGATGCTCGGAGCAGCCGGCCGGAATCGGATACGGCTTGCCCCCCGCCTGTCGCACGCTCTCCATCGCTTCTTCCCAACTGCGGCGAATGCCGATGTCGAAACCGTCGGAGACGAGCCGCACGTCGGCGCCCATCATCCGCGACAACTGGATGTTGCCGACCCGGTCGTACACCGGATCTTCATAGTTGACCCAGTGCTCCTGCACGAGCACGCATTTCATTCCGAGATGCGCGGCGACGGCCGCGACCTGGCGGGTCTGGTTCGACTGCACGCCGCCGATCGACACGAGCGTGTCGGCGCCCTGCGCGAGCGCGTCGGGAACGAGATATTCGAGCTTGCGCGTCTTGTTGCCGCCGAATGCGAGGCCGCTGTTGCAGTCCTCGCGCTTCGCATACAGGTCGACCTTGCCGCCGAGATGCGCGCTCAGGCGCTTGAGCGGCTGGATGGGCGTCGGGCCGAACGTCAGCGGATAACGGGGGAAGCGTTGCAGATTCATCGGCGGGGCTCCGGAAGGGGAACAAGGCGGGAAATCGGATCGTTCGGGCGCGGCCGGCAGGCCGTGCGCCGATGACGAAAATGATAGGCAGAAGCGCGGGAAATGAGCTTGCGAAATGAATTGCGTCGACCTACTTTATCGACGCTGTGAATTAAAAATAAACAATTACGATTCGCTGAAAAGGAGATTGGCGCAATGAAATTAGACCGCGGCAGCGCATCACCCGCCGACGCCGCACCGGCGCTCGACCGCATCGACCGCGCGATCCTGCGGCAACTGCAGCAGGACGCCTCGATCTCGAACGTGAACCTCGCGGCGAAAGTGAAGCTGAGCGCGCCGGCATGCCTGCGGCGCGTCGAGCGGCTGAAGGAAATGGGGCTGATTCGCGGCATCGTCGCGCTGCTCGACCCGAAGCCGCTCGGTGCCGGGATGCTGGTCGTGATCGGCTTCGTGCTCGATCGCTCGACGCCGGAAACGTTCGCCGCGTTCGAGAAGGCCGCGCAGAAAGTGTCAGGGTGTGTCGAATGCCATGTCGTGACCGGCGAATTCGACTATTTCATGCTCGTTCGTACGCGCGACAACGACAGCTTCAATCGGCTGCATGCCGAACAGCTGCTGTACCTGCCCGGGGTACGGCAGGTGCGCTCGTTCATGGTGCTCAAGGAGATCCTGTCGACGCATGCGCTGCCGGTATAGCGCATGACGTCCGCGCGTGGCCGGGTGGACGCTTTCGGACGAAGCGGCGTCCGGTCGAGCTCGTGTCGGCCCGCGTGCACGGATTGCCCAGGCGGCAGCGACGCTCTTCCGATCGCGCGGAAAGAGCGGGCTGACCGCGCGAACGGGCCCGGCCGCGCTGTCGCGCATGCCATGCCGCTTGCACCGTCACGACGCCGCCCGGCGCGATCGCGTATGCTCGTCCCGTCATCTCGGCGAAGGCCGCAGGCGCCGCCGCCGGATCAATCGACGACCGATCAACGAGCGAGGGCATCATGGCAAGACAGACGATGGCGGAATACCTGGCGAAGACGCTGGCGGCAGCGGGCGTCGAGCGCATCTGGGGCGTGACGGGCGACAGCCTGAACGGCCTGTCGTTCAGCCTGAGCCAGCTCGGCTCGATCCGCTGGATGCACACGCGGCACGAGGAAAGCGCGGCGTTCGCGGCCGGCGCCGACGCCGCGTCGACCGGGCGGCTCGCGGTGTGCGCGGGCAGTTGCGGGCCCGGCAACCTGCACCTGATCAACGGGCTGTACGACTGCCACCGCAATCACCAGCCGGTGCTCGCGATCGCCGCGCACATTCCGTCGACCGAGATCGGTCTCGGCTATTTCCAGGAAACCCATCCGCAGGAGCTGTTCCGCGAATGCAGTCACTTCGCCGAGCTCGTGACGAACGCGTCGCAGTTTCCGCGCGTGCTGGCGCGGGCGATGCGCACCGCGATCGAGGAGCGCGGCGTGGCGGTGATCGTGCTGCCGGGCGACATCGCGCTCGGCGACGGCCCGGACGAGGCGCCGGCGTGGAGCGAATCGGCGCCGCCGTCGATCCTGCCGGCCGATGCCGATCTCGACCGGCTCGCGGCGCTGCTCAACGGGTCGGATGCGGTCACGCTGCTGTGCGGCAGCGGCACGCAGGGCGCGCACGACGAGGTGGTCGCGCTGGCCGACACGCTCGGCGCGCCGGTCGTGCATGCGCTGCGCGGCAAGCAGTTCGTCGAATGGGACAACCCGTTCGACGTCGGGATGACGGGGCTGATCGGTTTCAGTTCCGGCTATCACGCGATGGAGTCGTGCGACACGCTGCTGATGCTCGGTACGGATTTCCCGTACCGGCCGTTCTATCCGGCCAACGCGAAGATCGCGCAGATCGACTGGAAGGGCTCGCAGCTCGGCCATCGCGCGCCGCTCGCGCTCGGGCTCGTCGGCACGGTGAAGGAAACGATCGCGGCGCTGCTGCCGCGGCTGACGCGCAAGACGCAGCGGCGGTTCCTCGAGAACGCGCTGAAGCACTACGCGGCCGCGCGCAAGGGGCTCGACGATCTCGCGGTGGCCGAGCCGCCGGGCCGCGCGATCCATCCTCAGTATCTGACGAAGATCGTCGACGAAGTCGCGGCGGAGGATGCGATCTTCACGGCCGACGTCGGCACGCCGACGCTGTGGGCCGCGCGCTACCTGACGATGAACGGCAAGCGGCAATTGCACGGGTCGTTCAATCACGGGTCGATGGCGAACGCGATGCCGCAGGCGCTCGGCGCACAGGGCGCGCATCCGGGGCGGCAGGTCGTGTCGCTGTCGGGCGACGGCGGGCTGTCGATGCTGCTCGGCGATCTGCTGACCGCGCGCCAGCTCAAGCTGCCGATCAAGGTCGTCGTGTACAACAACAGCCTGCTCGGCTTCGTGTCGATGGAGCTGAAGGCGGCCGGCTATCTCGACACGAACGTCGATCTGAGCCCGACCGACTTCGCGGCGATCGCGAAGGGCGCCGGTATCTTCAGCGTGCGCGTCGAGCATTCGGAGAACGTCGAGCACGCGTTGCGCACGGCGTTCGAGCATGACGGGCCGGCGGTGGTGGACGTCGTCACGTCGAAGTACGAGCTCGCGATGCCGCCGAAGATCGAGCTCGCGCATGCGAAGGGCTTCAGCCTGTTCATGCTGCGCGCTATCCTCAGCGGGCGCGGTGACGAAATCGTGGAACTCGCGAGAACCAACTTGCGGTGACGGTAGGCGCGCGCGTCGTGCGGTGAGCATGGCGCGCGGTTCACAACTCGGCTGTGCTGCCCGCTCGCGCACGGCTTCGGCGAGCAGCGGCAGCAGAGACGCCGCGCGCTGAAATACTGACCCTATTTCGACCGTCGTAGCGCTGACGGCCGACGATCTCGCCGCGATCGAGATGGCGCCCCAGCAGATCCGGATCGTCGCCGAGCGTTATCCCGCCCACTTCAGCAGAGCGTCGATCGCCAACCGCAAATCGACGGGTGATCGGGCACGAATTGGTCAGGCGAATCAGGGTCAATCTTCACGTCGCCTTAAGTTTGCGTTTCCTAGAATCGATTGACCGTCGCGCGCCCCGCGGCGGACCGATTCGCCGAGGAGGATGCACATGAACCTTGCCCGTGTCGCCGTAGCCCCGTTCCGTGCCGTCATCGGCACACCGCCGCCAACCGCGCAAGCGCCGGAGGCCTGCCTATGATGTGGCCGAACGCGTGGCGTGTCTCGGCACTGTTCGTGCGCGAGTGGGTCGGCCGGCCGGCCGCGGTGGGCGCGTTGTGCCCGAGTTCGCGGCATCTGGCGCGCGAAATGGCCGACGCGGTGCCGGATGGCGACGGGCTGGTCGTCGAGCTCGGCGGCGGCACCGGCGCGATCACCGCGGCGCTGCTCGAGCGCGGTGTCGCGCCGCGGCGCCTCGTGGTGGTCGAACGCTCGCCGGCGTTCGTGCAGCATCTGCGGCGGCGCTTTCCCGGGATCTCGATCGTGTCGGGCGACGCGCGGCGGCTCGAACGGCTGTTGCCGCCGGGCGCCACGGTCGATGCGATCGTGTCGTGCCTGCCGCTGCGCACGCTGCCGCGCGAGGACGTGGCGGCGATCGTCGGTCAATGTCAGAGGGTGCTGTCGGCCGACGGCGTGATGATCCAGTTCACGTACGATTTGCGCCCTCCCGGTCGCCATCCGCTCGGCGATTCGGCATTCGTTGCCAGCGGCAGCCGGATCGTCTGGGCAAATATTCCGCCTGCGCGCATCGTGACCGTACGCTGCGCTGCCGCCGAATACGCCGGCTGACCCGCCGCGCGCGGGGCGCCCGGACGTGGCGCCCCGTCGCATCCTTTCAGCGGCCCTGCCGATCCTTCCAGTTTCCCTTCATCTTGCCGTCACATCCGGTTCCTACCATCGCCTTTCATTTCGAAAGCATCCGTGGTGAGCAGCACAGGCTACTTGATGTCCTCGGCTCCCCGAAGGCAGGGATTCCGACGCGGATGTTGACGTTGACGCCGGCTTTTGTTCGCCGCCGCACGCGGAAAACTAGACGCGCGCGCTGTCGGTCATCCGCGCCGCTGGCCGCGATGCGATGCGCTTGATGAAGCGGTCGAGCGGCGTCGCGTAGCCGCGCGCGATGACCGCACTCAATGCTGCCGACAGCGCCAGGTACGCGACGAGCAGCGCGAGCTTGCCGTCGCCCTGCGTGGACGACGGCGGCCAGAACGTGCGCAGCGCGCCGAGCACGATCAGATGGAATAGATACAGCTCGTAGCTGAGTCGGCCGCTCCAGCGCAGCGGCGCGAGCAGGCGACCGTGACCGGGGGCGTGTTCGGCGTGTGCGCCGATCAGCAGCACGGCTGTGCCGAGCGCCATCGCCGAGACGCCGAACACATGGCTTTGCGCGATCGGCCACGCGAGATAGAGCGCGGTCATCAGTGCTGCGACCAGCCATTGCACGGGCGCCGCCGCGAGCATCTGCCAGCGCGCGCGTTCGGCGAGCAGCGCGGTGCAGCAGCCGATCGCGATACCGTCGAAGCAGGCGAAGTACGCGTACAGGAAGCCGCCTTCGTCGCCCGGATGCGTGTAGCGGTACACGGGACCGATCGCCGCAATCAGCAGCCAGAACGCGAACAGCCGCGTGTCGCGGCGCAACGCGATGCACAGCAGCGGGAACGACAGGTAGAACACCTCTTCGACCGACAGCGACCACAGCACGCCGAGCGCGTAGTTGACCCATCCGTACGCGCCGATCAGCACGTTCATCCAGAACGTGAGCGATGCCAGATTCACGAGCCAGTACGACACGGCGATGCCCTGCGGCGCATGGTTCGTGAAGATCGGCACACCGGCCGCCGCGAGGCCGTTGACGAGCGCGAGCAGCAGAAGCAGGCACGGGACGATCCGTGCAATGCGCGACACGTAGAACGCACGCACGTCGAGCGCGCTGAGGCTGCCCCAGCGGCGGCGCGCGTTCGACGTGATCAGGTAGCCCGAGATCGCGAAGAACATCGTCACGCCGTAGTTGCCGTTGCGCACGATCGCATGGATCGTGTCCCAGCCGAGCACGCGGGCGAGCGCGGTGTCGCGCAGCGGATATGCGATGTTGAAGTGATGCAGCAGGACGAGCAGGATCGAGACGCCGCGCAGCAGGTCGATGCGGGCGTTGCGGGGAGCGGCGCTCATTGCGGCGGGGCCGCGGCGGCGAGCGTCGGCAGCGCCGCGAGGAACGTGTCGCGCGAGCGCAGGCCGGCATTGGGCGTTTGCCGCTCGTCGTCCTGGATCAGGTTCGCGAACACCAGCGTGCGCGATCCCTTCGTCGCCCAGCCGACGAACCAGCCGTACGCGTGTGCCGCGTCGTACTGGATGCCCGGCGAGCCGGTGCCGGTCTTGCCGTGCACCGTCCAGCCGCCCCGTTGCGCGTCGAGCAGCGTGATGCGCGCAGTCATGTCATACGCGTGCGCGCTGACGGGCAGCGTCCGCTGCACGATCTTGCGCATGAACGCGACCTGTTCGAGCGGCGAGATCCGTAGCGACGAATTGACCCACGCGCCCATCATGCCGGGGAGTTCGCCCGCTTTGCTGGTGACGTCCGCGTTGCCGTAGTCGAACGCGCTCGTGTACTGCTGGAAGCGTGCCTGCCCGAGCGCCTGCGTGACCTGCTCCGAATACCAGAAGACCGACAGCCTCATCCAGCGCGCCGGATCGGTCGGTTCGCGCCACGGCGCGCCGCCCCAGTCGGGGTAGCCGGCGTGGAACTCGAGCGTGGGCGTGTGTTCGTCCTTCAGCACGCCGGCGTCGAAGCCCATCAGGCCGATGGCGACCTTGAACGTCGATGCCGGCGTTACGCGGGTCGAGCAGTCGCCCTGCTGCACGAGCAGCTTGCCGGTGGCGGCGTCGGCGACGACGGTGCAGACGGGGTGCGCGTGAGAGGACGCGGCGGCCAGGAGGCCGGCGAAGGCGAACAGCGCGTAATGCCAGTGCTTCAAGTGCAATTCCTTGGAAAGCGTGCGGAAGATGCGCGGGGCGGACGGAAAGCGGGAAGCCGTGCGCAAGCGAAGCGGCGGCCGGCATCGGTGAGGGCGATCGCGGCCGTCGGGATGGCTCACAGTGTATCGACGGATCGCCGGCTGTCGACCTGTCATGGTTGACGGGGGCGCTGGCGACGGCCGAGCGGCCGTATTACATTGTCCATACGAGCCGGGGCCCGACCGGCATGCCGTTTTTTGCACGGCCGCCCCGTTTTTTTGCACGGCGTTTATACCGCCTCTTCTAAGCTGGGGACGTGTCGAACAGCCGAGACGGCTTGCGTCCGCGCCATGACCTTTATTCGTCCCTTTCCCGCGTTCGATGTCGCCGGCCGGCGGTTGCGTGCCGGCGCACCCGGCAACGTCACGCCGTTCCCGGCGCCGCGCCCGCGCCTGCAATTGCCTGTCACACTGACGGCCGACTCCGCCGCGGCGGCGCACGCCCGGCTTGCCGCGCTGCTGCATTCCCCGCTCGGTGTGTATGTCGTCAGCGCGCGCGCCGTGCGCAACGTGATCCACGTGCATTTCGACATCGCCCCGGAGGATCTGGATTTCACGCTGCACACGCTGATCGCGCAGCAAGTCGACGCGGTGATCGGGCCGATCGCGCGCCAATTGTGCGTTCCGGCTGGCGTGCGCTGAGCCGGGAACGGCGATTGCTTGGCTAATCCGCCGCCGATTCGCCGGCCGCCGTGCTGTCCGCCGGCCGCCGATGGTGGACGTTTGTGCGCTGCGTCGAACGCGGCGCTACCCCTGAACAGGGAGGGCCTATGTACCTTACGGAAGAAGTGCGTATTGCGCGCCCGGCTGCCCGTCGCGCGCATACCGCGGCGTTGCCGTCGGGCAGGCAGCTTGCCCGGCAGTTGATGGTGACGGTTCGCACGGCGGACGTGCTGCTGCGCCAGGCGATTCGCGTGCCCGATCGCCATCAGTGGCTGGTCGACGCCGAACGCGTCGATGCGGCCGGCGGGCCGCTCACCGCGTGGGATTCTCACGTGACGTTCCGCATCGTCAAGGCATTCGCACCGGCGTTCGATGCGGATACGTGTGCGGCCGACCCCGATCAAGCGGCGGTCGAGATCCGCCTGTTTCTTCCCGAACAGGCTTATGTCGCCGAGCGGCGCATCGGCATCTTCGGCCGGCGGCATGGCCAGCGGTTCAGCGCGACGCTGTCGGTCACGGCCGGTTCGCAGTGGGGCGGCCGGCGCAACGAGCACGTTCCGCCGGCAGGGCGTCACGTGCACGGCGACACGCTGGAAGCGCTCGTCGACACGGTGGCCGGTATCGTCAACGCGGCGTTGCGCGTGGCCGGGCATGGCACGACCGGCCACGGGTGACGCGGCGGCGCGCGGCCGCCGGCGGGCTCACGCGTCGCCGGTCTGCCCGGTCTGCCGTTGCAGGTCTTCCATCAATTGTTCCGCCAGGAAGTCGCACGGCGGCCGTTTCGACTTGGTGCTGCGCGCGAGGATCAGCTCGAGCGGCGGCAGGTCGGGCAGCCCGTGCGAGCGGCCGAGCATCGACAGTTGCGCGGGAATCGCGCAGCGGGCAAGCGGCGCGACCGCAAGGCCGGCCTCGACCATGCTGAGCAGCCCGAGCAGGCTCGGGCTTTCATACGACGTGCGGTACGGCACTTTCGCGCGTTCGAGGCTGCGGATCGCGTTCTCGCGCGCGACGCTGCCCGGCATGAACACCGCGATCGGCAGCGGCCGTTCCTCCCAGACACGCGGCCCGTTCGTCATCGCGGCCCACGCCATCGGCTCGTGGCGGATGAAGTCGCCCGACAGCCCCTTGATGCGCGTCCCGCACACGAGATCGACGGTGCCCTCCTTGATCAGCGGCGCGAGCGCGCTGCTCGGCAGCCCCATCACCTGGATCTCGACCTTCGGGTAGGTCGCGGAGAATTTCTTCAGCACCGACGGCAGCAGCGACGACGCATAGTCGTCCGGCACGCCGATCACGACCTTGCCGGTCACCTCCGGCCGCACCACGGCTGCCCATGCTTCGTCACGCAGCGCCAGCATTCGTCTGGCGAATCCCAGCAGTACCTCGCCTTCGCGCGTCAGCACGATGCTGCGCGGCTTGCGCACGAACAGCGGCCGGCCGATCGCGTCCTCCAGGCTCTTGATCTGCATGCTCACGGCCGACTGCGAGCGGTTCACGGCCTCGGCCGCGCGGGTCATGTTGCCGGTTTCCGCGACGGCGACGACGGTGGCCAGCACGTCGTGATCGAGCATCTTCATGGGTATCAGGAAAACTGAACGTAACGATCAGCATTATGCGTTTTTATTGTTGCTGTGTGTCTGCCATAGTGCGATCACGCTGGCGTTTCGCCCGAGGGTGGCGCGGCGGTCGGGCCGCGCCAATCCGGCGTGCGGGACTGAACAGGAAAGCGTGGTGAATCGATGATGGACCATCCGTTGCGCGCCGCACTGGCCGCGGAATTGCATGCCCGGCCGTTCCTGCGGCTCGCCGAAGCCGTGTCGCTCACGCACTACGCGATCTATGCGGACGGCCAGCCCGACATCCACGAAACGCTGCTGCACGCGCTGTGCCGCGATACCGGCATCGACGCGCCGCACGAAGGCGCGACGCACTACGCGGTGCAGTCGCCGTGCGGTTGGCACCTGAAGTGGGAGCGCCACACCGAATTCTCGACCTTCACGTTCGTCGCGCCGCGTCGCGACACCGGTTATTTCGACGATCTCGCGATCGACGGCATTCCGGCCGCGTGGTTCGCGCGGCTGGCCGGCATCCGCTTCGTCGCGGTGCGGATGGAGCTGCTGTCCGGCGACGCCGCGCGGCGCGTATGCGGCGACCTGCGGCGCTGGATCGACGGGCCCGCGCTCGTCGGCAGCCGCGTGCTCGGCGGCGGCAAGGTGTTCTGCGACTGGCACGTGCGCGACGACGGCTTCATGCGCTTTCTCGTGGTCGACGAGGATTTCCGCGAGGAGCAGGGCGGCCGCCTGTTGCAGCGTCTGTATGAAATCGAAACGTACCGGATGATGGCGCTGCTGGCACTCCCCGTCGCGCGCCGGATGAGCCGCGAGCTCGACGAGATCCATGCGGCGCTGCACGCGCTGATGCAGCGGATGGATGCGAGCGGCGCAGACGGCGACGATGCGGCGTTGCTCGTCAAGCTCACGCATCTCGCGGTGCGGGTCGAATCGTTGTCGGGATCGGGGGCGCGCTTCAGCGCGTCGCGCGCGTACGAAAAGCTCGTGCTGGCGCGCATCCACGAGCTGCGCGAGGAGCGTATCGAAGGGATGCCGACGATCGCCGAATTCATGGAGCGGCGCTTCGCGCCGGCGATGGAAACCTGCTGTAGCGTATGGGCGCGCCACGAACAGATCGCCGCGCGGATCGCACGGGCGGTCGACCTGCTGCGCACTCGCGTGAATCTCGCGCAGGAAAAGGACGTGACGCGGCTGCTGGCCGGCATGGAGCGCACCGCGCGCAACCAGCTGCATTTGCAGCACGCGGTCGAAGGGCTGTCGGTGGCCGCCATTTCGTACTACGTGCTGTCGCTCGCGACGGCGGCGTTCAAGGCGCTGCACGTGATGAACCTGCCGGTCGATCCCGAGCTGGCGGAAGGGCTGCTGATCGCGCCGGTCGTGTTCGCGGTGATCCACATCACGCGGCGTACGCGCGCGCAGCTTGCGCGGGCCGAGGCAGTGCATGACAGTGCGCCCGTGCATGCGGCGGCGTTGAAGCAGGCCAGCTAGAACATCAACGACCTATCAAGGCAAAGGAGTGGAGATGACTTTTTCGCAGAAGCAAGCGGGGTTTTATAGCGGTTTCGATGTTGCGTTCGACGAGCCGGTCGTGGGCGAAAGCGGCGCACCGGAAGACGCGCGCGTGACGTCGTATCAGGCCGTGCTGCAGGAACCGATGACGTCGCTCGTCGGCAGCACCATCGATCGGCCGGACGTCGCGGCGGTGGCGATCCTCGGGTACAACTGACGCGGCGTCGCGCGACTATTCCGCGCGGCTACGCAGCATCCACGAGCGGCCCTTCTCCGATCAACCGCCATCGCGCATGCGTGGCATCGTCGGGTACGCCGCCCATCGGGCGTCGATCTTGCGGCCGGGCAGGAAACGAAACTCGATATAGCCGTCTCGCCGGTTCGGCAAAGCCGGCACGGCGACCTCGGTTTCGACGATTTCAGGTGCCTGGTTCCTGGCGTCTTCTTCAGCCGTCAGGTCGTAAGTGACCCTGACGTGCCAGGTCTGCTTGCCGCGGGGCACGCTCATGCAGCACACCGTGCCACCCCCGCCGCCGAACTGGCGTGCGTGCACGCTGCCGGCGCCGAAGCCGTCGACCACGAAGCTGTAGACGCCACGTGAACCCCACGACGCGATACGGGCCGTTGGCGCGCGTCTGTGCGTGGACCCACCAGGCTGCGCCTGCCAGCAGCGCGGCGATGGCAAGCGGGTTGAGCGTCATGCGGCGTAGCAGGTTCGACATGTCGATGTTTCCATGAGTCGGTTCGCCGGCGACGATCCGTTGCCGGCAGCTGAGGTCAGCGCGCGGGCCTGACCGGCCCCGCCCCCCGCGCCAGCGCCAGCTCGACGAACGCCCGCGCCGCAGCACTCCGATACCCACCCTTGCGCTGCAGCAGCACGGCCGTGCGCCTCAGCCCCGCCGGATCGAGCGCAACCGCGACGAGATCGTCGTGCTCGACCGCGATCGTCGCCGGCAGCAGCGTCGCGAGGTTCGTGCGGCGCACGATCTCAATCACCGCACCGAGCGAATTCGCTTCCATCAGCACGCGCGGCTGCAGGTCGTGCTCTCGGAAATAGCGGTCGATCTGCATGCGCGTCGCGAATTCCGCGGTGAGCAGCACGAGCGGCGCGTCGTGCAGCGCGCGCAGGCCGGCCTTGCGTTGGCTGCCGAGCGCGTGTCCGCGGTTCACGACGAGCGCGAGCGTCTCGACCAGCAGCGCCTGCGCGTCGATATCAGCCGTCTGCACCTCGTCGAATGCTATGCCGACATCGAGCTCGTCGTCGACGAGCAGTGCCTCGATACGCTCCTGCGACATCTCGCGAACCGACAGCGATACGTCCGGATAGCGGCGGTGAAACGCCTCGACGAGCGGCCCGACGAGATAGCTCGTGAAGGTCGGCGTGACCGCGACGCGCAGCGAGCCGCGGCTCATATCCTGCACGTCGTGAATCGCCCGACGGCCTTCCGCGAGATCATGCAGCGCCTGCCGCGCATAGCGGAAATACACGTCGCCGGCATCGGTCAGCCGCGTGACGCGGCCGGTGCGGTCGAACAGTTGCGCGCCGAGCGTGTCCTCGAGTTGGCGGATCTGCTGCGACAGCGCGGGCTGCGACACGTGCAGCGCGGCGGCCGCGCGCGTGAAGCTGCGGTGTTCGGCGACGGCCAGGAAATAGTGGATGTGACGCAGCAGCATGGCGATTCCTATAAGTCGTGCTTATCCGGTCGATTTTCTCCGAGAGACCCGCCATTGATGGCGGGAAGGAAGGGCGTGCTGTTGACAGGCAGCTTCTTCCACGGGTTAGGATTACCGGCATGATCCTTGTCTACCGCTACCGGGTGAAATCGCTCAACGGACTGCTTAACAAGCAGGGCCGCGCGGTGAACTACGTCTGGAACTTCTGCAACGACACGCAGAAGCACGCGCTCAAGTGGGGCAAGAAGTGGCCTACAGGATTCGACCTGAACGTGCTGACGACCGGCAGCAGCAAGGAACTCGGTATTCACTCCGGCACGGTTAACGCGACGTGCGAGCAATATGCGAAGTCGCGCAGCCAGCGTCGACGCCCTTATCTGCGCTATCGCGGCAGGAAATCGCTCGGTTGGGTGCCGCTGAAGGGCCGAGACCTGAAGCGCGAAGGCGAAGCGTTTCGCTTTGCCGGCAACACCTTCCGCGTGTTCAACAGTCGACCGCTTCCCGAAGGCAAGATCAAGGACAGGAGCAACTTCGCGCAGGACGCGCGTGGTAATTGGTTTCTCAATATCGTGATCGAGATGCCCGATGTGCAGGCCCGCCCGATTCGTTCCGGTGTCGGCATCGATCTCGGCTTGAAAGACTTCGCCACACTTTCGACCGGCGAGAAGTTGCCCAATGACCGGTTCGGCCGACGAGCGGCGGAAAAGCTGGCGAAAGCGCAGCGAGCGCGAAAGCACAAGCGGCATATCGCGAAGCTGCACGCGAAGATCGCCAATGCCCGCGCCGACTTCCAGCACAAGCTCGCGCTCGATCTGGTGCGGCGGTTCGATTACATCGCGGTCGGCAACGTGTCGGCCGCAAAACTCGCCAGAACCAGGATGGCGAAGAGCGTCTACGACGCATCCTGGTCGTCCTTCCGAAACAAGCTCCGCTACAAAGCGATCGCGCACGGGGCCACGTTCGAGGAGGTGGACGAAAGTGGTTCTACCCAGTCCTGTTCGGCGTGCGGATCGCAAGACAGCACGACGCGGCCGAAAGGTATCGCGGGGCTGCGAGTAAGAGAGTGGGCCTGCAGTAGATGTGGTGTCGTGCATGATCGAGATATCAACGCTGCGCTGAACATTCTCCGATGCGGACGTGCATCGCCAGGTGTGGGAATCCTCTGCCTTTAGGCGTAGGAGGACGTCAAAAATCAGTCTTTTACGTTATCGGAAGTCGGGCGTAACCTGCCCTTCATCGATTCCACCCGCACCGGAGAACACGCGATGACGGACATCATCGAGGGCTTCCTGAAGTTCCAGCGCGACGCCTATCCGGCGCGCGACGCGCTGTTCCGTGATCTCGCACGTAGCCAGAATCCGCGGGCGCTGTTCATCTCGTGCTCGGATAGCCGGCTCGTGCCGGAGCTCGTCACCCAGCGCGAGCCGGGCGACCTGTTCGTGGTCCGCAACGCGGGCAACATCGTGCCGTCGTACGGCCCGGAGCCGGGCGGCGTGTCGGCGTCGGTCGAATATGCGGTCGCCGCGCTGCGCGTGACCGACGTCGTGATCTGCGGGCATTCCGATTGCGGCGCGATGACCGCGATTGCGACCTGCCAGTGCATGGACCACATGCCGGCCGTCGGCCACTGGCTGCGCTATGCCGATTCGGCACGGGTCGTGAACGAGGCGCGCATGCATCGCAGCGAGCGCGAACGGATCGACTCGATGGTGCGCGAGAACGTCGTCGCGCAACTGGCCAACCTGAAGACGCATCCCGCCGTGCGGCTCGCGCTCGAGGAAGGGCGTCTCGCGCTGCACGGCTGGGTCTACGACATCGAATCGGGCTGCATCGACGCCTACGACGGCGCGAGCGGCCGGTTCGTTCCCCTTGCGGACCATCCCGGCGTCCGTGCAACCCCCGCGACATTCCCCGTCGCGGCCTGAATCGCTCCCACTCCACTACGAGGCATTACCATGATCCAGTCCCAGCACAGTCAGACGGCGCGCCACGCGCTGGCGGAAACCGTCGTCCTCGCGAAGGCGCGCAAGAACCTGTCGTTCGCGCAGCTCACCGAAGGCACGGGCCTGAGCGAAGCGTTCGTCACGGCCGCGCTGCTCGGGCAACATGCGCTGCCGGCCGACGCGGCGCGCGTCGTCGCCGACAAGCTCGGCCTCGACGACGACGCGGTGCTGCTGCTGCAAATGATCCCGCTGCGCGGCAGCATCGACGATCGCGTGCCGACCGACCCGACCATCTATCGCTTCTACGAAATGCTGCAGGTGTACGGCACGACGCTGAAGGCGCTCGTGCACGAGAAGTTCGGCGACGGCATCATCAGCGCGATCAATTTCCGGCTCGACGTGAAGAAGGTCGACGATCCGGAAGGCGGTTCGCGTGCGGTGATCACGCTCGACGGCAAGTACCTGCCGACCAAGCCGTTCTGACGCCGGCGGCGCGTCGTGGCGTCACGGCGTCGCGCGATATCGAGCGATCATCGCGCGTCGTCACGGCGCATGACGACGCGCTATAGTCGTGTCATACCCGCCGCGGGCGCCGCCCGCCCGGCGGTCTATTCACGCACGCGTTCGCTTCGATGACAGCCCATCCCGACGTCACCCTTCAACTGACCGACACCGAGCAACCGGCCGCCCGAGACTTCATCAGCCGCAAGCTCGGCGAATTCAACCATGCGATGACGGGGCGCGCCGATACGGCCGCGCTCGACGTCTACGTGACCGATCCCGCGACCGGCGACGTACTGGGCGGCCTCGCCGGCCGCACGTCGCTCGGCGTGTTCTTCATCGATCTGTTCTATCTGCCCGAATCGCTGCGCGGCGACGGCTTCGGCAGCCGGCTGCTGCGCGAGGCCGAAGCGGAAGCGAAGCGGCGCGGTTGTGCGCGTGCGGTGCTGTACACGATCTCGTTCCAGGCGCCGGACTTCTACCGGAAGCACGGTTACGAGACATTCGGCGAAGTGCCGTGCGAGCCGGCAGGCGCCGCGCGCGTATTTATGGTCAAGGTGCTTTGAGCGGCAACGGGCGGTTTCCTGACATCTCGTGACAAGCTGGTAGCGCCGGAAGGCTCATGGATCACCGCCCGGGCGTCGCCCGCTCGACGATCATGTCGCACAGCGCCCGCGCGGCGGGCGACAGTTGCGCGTTCCTCCGCATGACGAGCACGAGCGTGCGCGACACCGACGGCTCGACGAGCTCGATCGTGCGGATCATCGGATACGCATTCTTCTGGATCGCGAGCTTCGGCACGACGGCCGCGCCGAGCCCTTCCGCGACGAGCCCGAGCGCGGTCGAACTGCGCTGCACCTCGTAGAACGAATGCAGCGATACGCCGCTCGTCTTCAACGCGCCATCGAGCAGCCCGCGATTGCCGCTCACTTCGCCGGCGAAGATCAGCGGATGCGGCTGCAGCGCCGCCCAGCGGATGCGCCGCCGCTTCGCGAGCGGGTGATCGTCGCGGCACACGAGTACGTAAGGGTCGTGCGTGAGCGGCACGCTGACCAGTTCCGGGTGCTGGTCGCCAGCGATGCTGATGCCGAATTCCGCCTCGCGGCGCAGCACGGCCTGCAACACCGACGCCGACGCGTGATCGAGAATCTTCACGCGATCATGCGGCCGGTGCGTGGAGAACGCGCGCAGGATGCGCGGCAGGTACTGCACGCCGACCGTCGGCACGCACGCGATCGTGACGTCGCCGCGCTGGCTCAGGCCCGTCTCGCGGATTTCGGTCAGCGCATCGGACAGTTCGTTCAGCAGCCGGCGCGCCTGCGGCAGGAAACGCCGGCCGATCTCGGTCAGCGTGGTACGGCGCGTCGTGCGCTCGACCAGCGCGACGCCGAGATACGCTTCGAGCTTGCGCAGCCGCTGCGTGATCGCCGTCTGCGTGACGTGCAGCGTATCGGCTGCCTGCCTGAAGCTGCCGCCGTCGGCGATCGCGACGAAAGCCTGGACACCGAGCGTATCGATCTTCATCAGAATTTTGAATCAATCACGATATTAAATTCATTTTACTGAAGGTCGGCGGCAGTCGCAGAATGCGCTGAATCGACGGCCCGTTGCATCCGGTGCCCGGATGCGCGGCGGCTGCTCATGCCGACCAGGAGAACTATCATGACGACCCCGCTCGATCAATACGCGAACCAGTACGTGCAGTTCGAGGACGAACGCACGCGCCCGGTGCGCGATCTGCTGGCCGCCGTGCCGAACACGCCGATCCATACCGCGATCGATATCGGCTGCGGGCCGGGCAATTCGACGGAAGCGCTGATCGCGCGCGCGCCGGACGCGACGATCCACGGGATCGATGCGTCGGCGGACATGATCGAGGCCGCGCGCAAGCGCCTGCCGGCGTTGCGTTTCGACCTTGCCGATGTCACCACCTGGGACGATCCGGGAGGCTATGACCTGATCCTGTCGAATGCGGTGCTGCAATGGGTGCCTGCGCACGACACGCTGTTCCCGAGGCTCGTCGGCCGGCTCGCGCGAGGCGGCCATCTCGCGGTGCAGATGCCCGACAATCTCGACGAACCCGCGCACCGGCTGATGCGCGAAGTCGCCGCAGGCGGGCCGTGGGCCGACAAGCTGAAAGGCGCGGCGCGCACCGAGCGATTCGATGCGCGCTATTACCATGCGCTGCTGGCGCCGCTGGGTTCGCGTGTGGACGTGTGGCGCACGACCTATTACCACCCGCTGCGCGGCGGCGCGGACGCGGTCGTCGAATGGTTCAAGGGCAGCGCACTGCGGCCGTTCCTCGCGGCGCTCGACGCGTCCGAACAGCGCGCGTTTCTCGCGCGCTATCGCGACGCGCTGGCCGGCCCGAACGGTTATCCGGTGCAGGACGACGGTACGGTGCTGTTGCCGTTTCCGCGCCTGTTCATCGTGGCGACGCGCAAGTAACGGGGCAATCACACTGCATTGACGTGACGATCAGCCGTGCATCAACGCATCGGCTGCACCGATGCCGGGTCGACCGTGCGGCTTCGCGCGGTCTGCCCGTCGCGCAGATCCTTGTACCAGAACAGCGCGACTTCTCCGGCGTTCTCGCCATCGGCGTACAGGAAGCGGTCGTGACCGCCGAGCACGAAGCCCGCACGCGCATACGTCGAGCAGGCCGCGACGTTGTTCGCCTGCGTTTCGAGCCGCATGAAGCCGAACCCGTGGCTGCGCGCCCACGCTTCCGCGGCTGCCAGCAGGAATTTCCCGATACCCTGGCGCCGGCAGTGGCGGTCGACGGCCAGTTCCGCGATCTCGGCCATGCCGTTCCAGCTTTCCTCGATCGCGACGAATCCCGCGAGCCGTTCGCCGGCCGTCGCGCGAAACAGCGCCGTGCGGCCCGATGCGTCGCGTGCCCAGCCGGCAGGATCGAAGCCGTAGTCCTTGCGCCGCGCCGGTAGCGCGCGAAGATCGAGCAAGTCCTGATACGGCGCATTCAATTCCCACGCGATGTCGAACGAGAAATCGCGTCCGTCCAGTTCGTCGGCGGCAAGCGCGAGCGCCGGTTCGATGCTGATGTGTTCGGCTCGGTCCATAGGTCGGTGTCCTGTCTTCGGCGCGATGGCGCGATGATGTGATGGTATCCGTGATGCGATCGTCGGTGCGATGAATGCGCGCCGCATCGCGTCCTCGTCGTTGCTTCGTTCGCTGCGCCGGGACGCAGACGCAGCGGCTCAGGTCAGCGCGGGATGGCCGGCGGTGCGCCGTCGTCATACGATCCGGCGGCGGGGAGCACGGCGGTGGCCGAACCCCATGCGGCGAGTTCGCGCTTCGTGCGCACGCCGAGCTTCGCGAATGCACGTTTCACGTACGACTCGGCCGACGCGACGCGCACGCCGAGAATGTCGGCGGTTTCCGGCACGGTCTTGCCGGAGAGCAGGTGCTTGCAGGTTTCGTATTCGCGCTTCGACAGCTTCACGCCGTCGGCCGCGAGCCGCGCATCGAACTGCGCGAGCGGATGGACGTCGGGCGTCGCATGCGCGATGCGCCGTGCGGCGGTGGTCGACGCATGGAGTTCGAGCAGCGGAAACAGCATGTCGCTGATGCTGCGGAAGCGGTTCATCTCGGCGAGCGTGAACGGCGGCCGGTCACGGCCGCGCTCCAGGGCGATCGAATGCTGCGAATAGCGCGTGCCCCGTGCGAGCACGCATTCGTGGCCGATATGCACGTCGTCGAACAGCCGCTGGCGGAATTCGCCGGGCGGGATCGCCGCGATGTCGCGCACGACGAGCATCGTGCCGGTCTTGCCGCGCAGCCCCGCGAACAGCGGGTCGCTGTCGAGAAAGCGCTCGTAGTAGAGCGTCATCACGTCGGAGATGTCGGTGGACGCGGTGCCGATGCCGCTGCTGCCGATCCATTCGCAACGGTAGCCGGTGGGCATCGTCGTGTCGACGCGCGAGCGTTCGACGTGCGCGACGTCGAGCGGCACGACCTCGTTCAGCAGTTGCGTGAGGCGCGGCACGAAGTGCGGCGTGCCGACCGTCTCGATCAGCTCGCCCAATGCCTTGAACGATATGTTGATGCGATCGTTGTCGCGGTGGATGGCGTTCACGTTGAGCAGCATGCGATTCCCAAGGCCTGTTCCGCCCATGACGCGCGTTTCGTTGATACGAAAAAAGCATCTGTTCGGCTCGTGATCGGGAGGGAGTCGGGAGGGAATACAGGCAGGCGACCTGCCGATCCGTTCGCCTCGTAAAACGTCGCGTGTCATCCCGAAGAGGGCATACCGGGGCAGTGTAAACGAGTCACTGCGTCCCCGTCTTTTTCAATCGAGCGACAAGCGATTCCGATGACCGACCTGATCAGGCGCATCGTGCCGCAGGGCACGCGCCTGGGCGAATCGAAGGGGCTCGACTTCGGGGGGACGAAAGCGATCGGCGCGCGGCCGAAGGCAGGCGCGGCAACTGAATCGACGGCTGTCGGGAAGGCGGGGGCGGGTCGGGCGCGTTTCCGGAGTCGGCCGCATCGGCGGTGTGTCGCGTCGGCCGGGGCAGCGGTCAGGCCGGACGGCGCAGGTGCGCCGCCCTTGCAGCGCTTACGCGTCGATGCGCTCGACCTTGCCGACGAGCAGCCCGTACGACAGGCTGCCCGCGAGCGCCATTGCGGCGATGTAGGTGATCGCGCGCGAGAAGTCCGCGCCGTCGACCAGCAGCCCGATCACGATCGGCGTCGCGATCGCGGACAGGTTACCGACCAGGTTGAACACGCCGCCCGTGAGGCCGAGCAGTCGCGCGGGTGCGAGCCCCGACACGAGCGACCACGTGATCGATGCGAAGCCGTTGCCGAAGAACGCGATCGTCATGAACGCGATCACCCAGCCGGTGGAGCTCACGTAGTTCGCGCCGATGATGCAGGTCGAGATCAGCAGGCCCGAGATGATCGGCAGCTTGCGCGCGAAGCCCTGCGATGCGCCGCGCCGCATCAGCCAGTCCGACAGCACACCCGAGCACAGCACGCCGACGAACGCGGCGAGGAACGGCAGCGACGCGAGGAAGCCCGACTTGATGAAGTCCATCCCGCGATACTTGACGAGGTAGGTCGGGAACCACGTGAGGAAGAACCACAGCGTCGAGTTCAGCGCGAACTGGCCGAGGTAGATGCCCCACAGCTTGCGCCGGCCGAGCACGACGCCGAGATCGCGCCACGTCGATGGTGCGCGGTCGCTGCGCGCCGCGATGCGGTCCTCGAGATCGACGAGCCCGCCGCCGTCGCGGATCAGCGCGATTTCGGCCGCATTGACGCCGCGTAACGCACGCGGCTCGCGATACACCGCATACCAGACCGCGGCCCACGCGATGCCGGCGAGGCCGGTCGCGACGAACACCATGTGCCAGCCGAGATGCACCTGCAGCCACGCGAGCACCGGCGTGAGGAACGCAAGGCCGACGAACTGCCCCGACGTGTAGCCGCCGATCGCGCTCGCCCGCTCGCGGGTCGGGAACCAGGTCGTCACCGCGCGGTTGTTGATCGGATAGGCCGGCGCTTCGAGCGCGCCGACCGCGAGGCGCAGCACGATCAGTCCGACGAACGAACCGGCGAAGCCGAGCAGCAGCGTCGCGGCCGACCACAGTGCGAGCGCACCCGCATACAGCACGCGCGGCGACACCTTGTCGACGAGCCAGCCGCCCGGAATCTGCATCAGCGCATAGGTCCAGCCGAACGCGGAGAACACGAGGCCGGCGTGGACCGGATCGATGTTCAGTTCCTTGAACAGTTCGGGCGCCGCGATCGACAGGTTGCTGCGGTCGAGATAGTTGATCACGACCGTGACGAACAGTAGCGCGAGGATCAGCAGCCGCTTGCGGCTCGGCGGCGTGGCCGGGGCCGCGGCGGCGGCCGCGCGGGTAGCTGATTCGGATGAGGTACCGGTGTGCGCGGATGGCCGCTGCGGCGGGTTGGCATGGGTGCGTGACGCGGATGGGCCCACGGTCGTCTCCTGTGTTCTATGCCCCGGCCGGCGCTCGCGAACGAGGCGGCCGAATCGAATGGCGTTGGGGCGAACGTTAGAGCCGTGGCGCGGCGTGCGTCAACATTTGGGCAGGTATCCCCATTAATGGGACGTGTGCCGTTCAATATATGGGAACGTGCCGACCGGCGCGGACCGGCGTCGTCACGAAGGAGAGCAAGCAGGCGACCGGTCAGCCCCGCGTGCTGTCGTCGCGATAGCCGCTCTTGCCGACGAAGATTTCCTTCAACGCGGCGCGCAGCGTGCCCGGATCGTACTGACCGGGCGCGAGATGGATCACGTAACGCGTCTGGCCGTCGAGCCGCGCGGCGACGCCCGGTTCGATCTCGACGTCGATCGTATCGTCGGTCAGTTGCACCGACAGATCCTTGACGCGCACGTTGAGCTGGTCGCGCACCATCACTTCGATCAGCGCATCGTCCGGAAAGCGCGACAGCGCGAAGCAATAGTCCTGCTCCGCATCGTGACAGTAGATATTGGCGAAGCTTTCGTCGTCGTCGAGGTCGGACGTGGCCGCGCCGACGGTAGCGTGCAGTTCCATGAGCATCGATTCCTGCTGAAGGGTTATTTATGAGCGTGCATCGTCGTTTCGATCGCAGCCGCGGTGTCGGGCATTGCGTCGACGTGCGCGTCGCGCGCCTTCAGCCACAGCCCGAATTCGCGCATCACGTCGACCACCGGCCGCAGCCGGTCGCCGTCCGCGGTGAGATCGTACTCGACGCGCACCGGCACTTCCGGATAGACGGTGCGCCGCACGAGCCCCGCGTCTTCCAGCGCGCGCAGGTCGAGCGTCAGCATGCGCTGCGAGATGCCCGGCATGTCGCGCCGCAGGTCGCTGAAGCGGCGCGGCCCGTCGAGCAGATACGACACCAGCAGCAGCCGCCAGCGGCCGCCGAGCAGGCGCATCGCTTCTTCAACGGAACATCCTGTCGCACTCGTTTTCATCGCGCCGAATCCTGGTCGGTTAATTTTTTGTGACTACGGCACAAACGACTGCCGTCTTCTCAGCCGTGTGCCGATGCGAGATATTAGCGCCCGCGTCGCGGCGAATCGATACATGGACAACCCACGAAGGAACCATATGAAGCTCTATCACGCTCCCGGCAGCTGTTCGCAGGCGATCTGCATCGTGCTGCGCGAAGGCGATATCGACGCCGAGATCGTCAAGGTCGACGCGCGCAAGCATGTCGTCGACGGCGGCCGCGATTACTACGACGTGAACGAACTCGGCTACGTGCCGCTGCTCGAACTCGACGACGGCACGATACTGCGCGAAGGGCCGGTGATCGCGCAGTATCTCGCGGACCAGCGCCCGGAGGCCGCGCTCGCACCCGCTTACGGCACGCTCGCGCGCTACCGGCTGATGGAATGGCTGAACTTTCTCGGCACCGAGATCCACAAGGGCTTCATCCCGCTGCTGTATGCGGTGCAGGCGGGGAGGTACGTCGAACCCGTGCGGCAGAAGCTCGACAGCCGCTTCGCATGGATCGACCGCCAGCTCGACGGCAGGACGTTCCTGACCGGCGACACGTTCACCGTCGCCGATGCGTACCTGTTCGCGCTGACCGGCTGGGGCAAGGCCGACTGGATGCGCTCGGTATACAACGCGGATATCGACCTCAGCCGGCATGCGCATCTGCGTGCGTGGTACGAGCGGGTGCGGGAGCGGCCGGCCGTGCAGGCGGCGCTGGCGGCGGACAACCTGTTGCGATGACGCGCGGCCGCCGCAGCGGGGAGGGCGCATCATTTCGTTGTAGCGGCGCCGCGCCATGCCGCAACAGTGCGCGCTATAATCGCCGCCATGAAACTGCTTCGGACCTTCATCCTGCTGCTGCTGTGCGCGGTGCTGCCCATCACGGGGCTGGCAGCCAGCGGCCTGACCGGTGAATGTCCGATGCAGCACACGATGTCGATGGACGCGGACACGGGCATGAACATGGCCATGTCCGCCGAGATGAGCGATTGCGATTCGATGCAGCCGCCATCCGCCGATCACGCGAAGGCCAAAGCCAAGGGCATGGCCTGCAAGGTGACGGCCCAATGCCAGTTCGGCAGTCTCTACCACCCGGCCGCCCGCGCCGACGTCAGCCGTCCCGCTGCATTCGCCAGCACGATCGTCTTCCACTACACGCAGTCCGTCCCGGCTCGCGACCCGAACGGGTTGTGGCGGCCGCCACGCATCAGCTGATCCCGATTTGACCGGTTCGCCGCGCACGCGGTGAGGTTCGTCCTGCGCGCAGGACGTGGAATCCCTTTGGATTCCGATTTGGGGTTACACCATGTCATTCGTTTTCCGCACGCTGCGCATGCCGCGTGCAGGTCGGCGCGCGCCCGTACCGTGGGCCGCGCTGCTGGTGGCGGGCGCCGTTCACGCGCAGCCGTCGTCGCTGACGCTGGACGCCGCGCTGCAGTCCGCCACCGATCGTTCCGCGTCGATGCAGGCCGCGCAGGCTTCCGTGCTCGCGCGTTCCGAAGCGGCCGTCAAGGCCGGCCAGTTGCCGGACCCGATGCTCAAGGCCGGCATCGACAACCTGCCGGTCAACGGCGGGCAGCGCTTCACCGTCGGTCAGGACTTCATGACGATGCGCCGCATCGGCATCGAGCAGGAATGGGTGTCCGGCGACAAGCGGCGGCTGCGTACCGCGCTGGCCGACGAACAGGTCGGCCGCGAGCGCGCCGGCTATCTCGTGCAACTCGCGGCCGTGCGCCGGCAGACCGCGACGGCGTGGCTCGATGCCGTCTATGCGAAGCAGGCGCTCGCGCTTCAGCAGGCGCTGCTCGGTCACATGAACCATGAACTCGACGCGACGCAGGCGTCGTATCGCGGCGCGAAGGCGAGCGCGGGCGACGTCGTGCAGGCCCGCGCGATGCTCGCGCAGACGCAGGACCAGGTGCTCAAGGCACAGCAGGCGTATCGCACCGCGCTCATCGCGCTGGCCCGCTGGACGGCGGTGCCCGTGACGGACGTGGCCGGTACGCCGCCCGCGCCCGAATCCTTCGTATCGTCGTTGCCGCCGGACGAACTGCGCCTGTCGCAGCCGGCGCTCGTCGCCGCCGCGGACGATATCGCAGTGGCCGAAGCCGACGCCGCGGTCGCGAACAGCGAGCGCAGCCCCAACTGGACGTGGGAAATCGCGTACCAGCAGCGCGGCGGCGCGTATTCGAACATGGTGTCGGTCGGCGTCTCGATCCCGCTGCCGCTCAATCGCAAGAATCGACAGAATCGCGACGTCGCCGAAAAGGCGGCGCTCGCGACGAAGGCGCGCCTGATGTACGAGGACACGCTGCGCCAGGTACAGGCCGACATCCGCACGCAATCGGACACGCTGGCGAGCGGCCGCGAACGCATCGCGAACCTCGGCGCCGCGCTATTGCCGGCCGCCGACCAGCGCGTGCAACTCGCGACGGCGGCGTACCGGGCCGGCACGGGGTCGCTCGCCGACACGTTCGCCGCGCGGCGTGCGCAACTCGAAGCGCAATTACAGGTGCTCGACCTCAGGCGCGACGTGTCGCAGACCTGGGCACAGCTCGAATATCAGGTCGTGCCGTCGGCGATGGCCGCCGCGCAGTGAAGGAGATGCTCATGACAAGGCAATCACTGATGCGTGCGGTGTTGATCGCGTCCGCCGGCGCGGTGCTCGTCGGCGCAGGCTATTTCGCGGGCGTTCGCCGTGCGACGAACGGCGCGGCGACGGCCTCAGTGCCCGCCGCTGCGCCGTCGGGTATGCCGGCTCAGCAGGCCGCACGCAAGGTGCTGTACTGGCACGACCCGATGGTGCCGAACCAGCACTTCGACAAACCGGGCAAATCGCCGTTCATGGACATGCAGTTGCAGCCGGTCTATGCGGACGAAGGCGGTGCCGCGGCAGGCATCCGGATCGATCCGGGCCTGCAGCAGAACCTCGGCATCCGCTATGCGACCGTGCGTCGGCAGCAGACGGCGGCCGGCTTCGACGCGGTGGGCACCACGCAGTTCGACGAAGCGCGCGTGGAGGTCGTGCAGTCGCGCGTCACGGGCTACATCGACCATTTGTATGCACGCGCGCCGATGCAGCGCATCGCGAAGGGCGCGCCGGTCGCATCGTTGTTCGTGCCCGACTGGCTCGCGCCGCAGGAGGAATATCTCGCGCTGAAGCGCGGCGGCATGGACGGCAACCTGCTCGATGCGGCGCGCGCACGAATGCGCGCGCTGTCGATTCCGGACGGGATGATCGCGAATCTCGATCGTACCGGCCGCGCGCAGACGCACGTCGTGCTGAGCGCGCCGGAGACGGGCGTCGTCAGCGAGTTGAACGTGCGCGACGGCGCGATGGTCGCGCCCGGCCAGACGCTCGCGAAGATCGCCGGGCTGGCGACGCTGTGGCTGGTCGTCGAGGTGCCGGAAGCGCTCGCTTTGAACGTGCAGCCGGGAATGTCGGTCGACGCGACGTTCGCGGGCGATCCGGCCCGGCATTTCAGCGGCCGCATCCGCGAAGTGCTGCCCGGCATCAGCACGGGCAGCCGCACGCTGCAGGCGCGTGTGGAGATCGACAACGCATCGCTGAAGCTCACGCCCGGCATGCTGATGCGCGTGCGGGTCGCCGCGAAGGAGACGGTGTCGCGCCTGCTCGTGCCGTCCGAGGCCGTGATCGCGACCGGCCAGCGCACGATCGTCATCGCGAAGCTCGGCGACGGCCGGCTCCAGCCGGTGTCGGTGACGGTCGGCAACGACGTCGGCGGCGACACGGAAGTGCTCGGCGGGCTGAACGAAGGCGATACGGTTGTCGCATCGGGGCAGTTCCTGATCGATTCGGAAGCCAGCCTGAAAAGCGTGCTGCCGCGGCTGGAGCGGGCGGCAGGCGCAAGCTCGGCCGCATCGTCCGCGACGGCAAGCGCGCCGGTCTACGAAACCACCGGCAAGGTGGAGAACGTCACGGCCGACGACATCACGTTCTCGCATCAGCCGGTGCCGGCGCTCGGCTGGGGCGCGATGACGATGGCGTTCGGCAAGCCGTCGGCGCACGCGTTTCCGGACGTGAAGCCGGGGCAGACCGTGCGTTTCGCGTTCACGCAGGCCGACGACGGCTACCGGCTGACGAAGGTCGAGCCGCAGGGAGGTGAGCGATGATCGCGCGCCTCATTCACTGGTCCGTCCATCATCGGTTTCTGGTGCTGCTGGCCACCGTGCTGCTCGCGGCATGGGGCGTGCATTCGCTGCGGCAGACACCGCTCGACGCATTGCCCGACCTGTCGGACACGCAGGTGATCGTGAAGGCGTCGTATCCGGGCAAGGCGCCGCAGGTCGTCGAGGATCAGGTGACCTATCCGCTGACGACGACGCTGCTCGGCGTGCCCGGCGCGAAAACCGTGCGCGCTTACTCGTCGTTCGGCGACGCGTTCGTCTACGTGCTGTTCGACGACCGCACCGATCAGTACTGGGCGCGCTCGCGCGTGCTCGAATACCTGAGCCAGGTGCAGAGCCGCCTGCCGGCGGGCGCGACCGTGTCGCTTGGGCCCGATGCGACCGGCGTCGGCTGGGTATACGAGTACGCGCTCGTCGATCGCACCGGCCGTCACGATCTCGGCCAGTTGCGCGCGCTCAACGACTGGTTCCTGAAGTTCGAACTGAAGGCCGTGCCGGACGTCTCCGAAGTCGCGAGCATCGGCGGCATGGTGCGCCAGTACCAGGTCGTGCTGGACCCGGACAAGCTGCGCGCATACGGCATCACGCAGGCGGCGGTCGCGGAGGCGCTCGGCAAGGCCAACCAGGCATCCGGCGGCTCGGTCGTCGAGCTGGCCGAGTCGGAGTACATGGTGCGGTCGTCCGGCTACCTGCGCACGCTCGACGATTTCCGTCACGTCGTGCTGCGCACCGACGACACCGGCACGCCGGTCCTGCTCGGCGACGTCGCACGCATCCAGGTCGGCCCGGCGATGCGGCGCGGTATCGCGGAACTGAACGGGCAGGGCGAAGTGACGGGCGGTGTCGTCGTGATGCGCTCGGGCAAGAACGCGCTGACGACGATCGACGCGGTGAAGGCGAAGCTCGCCGACCTCAAGCGTTCGCTGCCTGCCGGCGTCGAGATCGTCACGACCTACGACCGATCGCAACTGATCGCGCGCGCGGTCGACAACCTGACGGACAAGCTGATCGAGGAATTCGTCATCGTCGGTGTCGTCTGCGCGGTGTTCCTGTTCCATCTGCGCAGCGCGCTGGTCGCGATCCTGTCGCTGCCGCTCGGCGTATTGGCCGCGTTCATCGTGATGCGCTACCAGGGCGTGAATGCCAACCTGATGTCGCTCGGGGGGATCGCGATCGCGATCGGCGCGATGATCGACGCGGCGATCGTGATGATCGAGAACGCGCACAAGCATCTGGAAGCGTACGACCACGCGCATCCGGGCGAGCCGCTCACGGCCGCGCGTCGCTGGGAGCTCGTCGCGGCATCGGCCGCGGAAGTCGGGCCCGCGCTGTTCTTCTCGCTGCTGATCATCACGCTGTCGTTCGTTCCGGTGTTTTCGCTGGAAGGGCAGGAGGGCAAGCTGTTCGCGCCGCTGGCGTTCACGAAGACCTATACGATCGCGGCGGCCGCCGGGTTGTCGGTGACGCTGGTGCCGGTGCTGATGGGCTATCTGGTGCGCGGCCGCATTCCGCACGAGCACGCGAACCCGATCAATCGCGTGCTGATCCGCCTGTACCGGCCGCTGCTCGAAGCGACGTTGCGGCGCCCGTGGGCCGCGATCGGCGTGGCGGTCGTCGCGCTCGTGCTGACGGCCGTGCCGTTGTCGCGGCTCGGTGGCGAATTCATGCCGCCGCTCGACGAAGGCGACTTGCTGTACATGCCGACCGCGCTGCCGGGCATCTCGGCGGACAAGGCGAGCGAGCTGCTGCAGCAGACCGACCGGCTGATCAAGACCGTGCCCGAGGTCGACACTGTGTTCGGCAAGTCGGGCCGAGCCGATACCGCGACCGACCCCGCGCCGCTCGAGATGTTCGAGACGACGATCCGCTTCAAGCCGCGCAGCACATGGCGGCCGGGCATGACGCCGGAGAAGCTCGTCGACGAACTCGACCGGACGGTGAGGGTGCCGGGCCTGTCGAACGTATGGGTGCCGCCGATCCGCAACCGGCTCGACATGCTGTCCACCGGGATCAAGACGCCGGTCGGCGTGAAGATTTCCGGGCCGGACCTGACGGGAATCGACGCGATCGCGACGCAGGTCGAGGCCGCCGTGAAGCGCGTGCCGGGCGTGACGTCCGCGCTCGCGGAACGGCTGAACGGCGGCCGCTACGTCGACGTCGACATCGATCGGCTCGCCGCCGCGCGTTACGGGCTGTCGGTGGCGGATATCCAGTCGGTCGTGTCGTCGGCGATCGGCGGCGAGGACATCGGCGAAGTGATCGCCGGGCGCGAGCGTTTCCCGATCAACATCCGCTATCCACGCGAGATCCGCGATTCGCTCGAGAACTTGCGGCAACTGCCGGTCGTCACCGCGCGCGGCGCGCAGATTCGCCTCGGCGACGTCGCGCGTGTCGCGATCGCCGACGGGCCGCCGATGATCCGCAGCGAGAACGCACGGCTGTCCGGCTACGTGTACGTCGATCTCCGCGGGGTCGACCTGAGCACGGCGGTTCGTGCGATGCAGCAGGCCGTCGCGCGGCAGGTCGCGTTGCCGCCCGGCTATTCGATCGCGTGGTCGGGACAGTTCGAGTATCTCGAACGCGCGGCGGCGACGCTGCGCACCGTCGTGCCCGTCACGCTCGTCGTGATCTTCGTGCTGCTGTTCGTCACGTTCGATTCGGCGGCCGACGCGTTGCTGCTGATGTCGACGGTGCCGTTCGCGCTGGTCGGCGGATTCTGGCTCGTATGGGCGCTCGGCCATGCGGTGTCCGTCGCGACGTCGGTCGGGTTCATCGCGCTGGCGGGCGTGGCGGCCGAATTCGGCGTGGTGATGCTGCTGTACCTGAAGGGCGCGCTGCAGCGCCGGCTCGATGCCGGCGAACCGCTGACCGATGCGTTGCTGCTCGACACGATTCGCGAAGGCGCGGTGCTGCGCGTGCGGCCGAAGGCGATGACGGTCGCCGTCGTGCTCGCCGGCCTCGTGCCGATCATGATCGGCCACGGCGCCGGTTCCGAAGTCATGCAGCGCATCGCCGCGCCGATGGTCGGCGGCATGGTCACGGCGCCGCTGCTGTCGATGTTCGTCATTCCCGCCGCGTGGCTTCTGCTGCAGCGCCGTCGTGCGCGAAGCGCGAGCCGAGCGCGGCATTCCGATGCAGTTCCTTCCGGCACGAACGTGCCATCCCTTCCCACCGGAGAATCACGATGAAGATGAATCAATTGATCGCTGCTGTAACCGCTGTCGTCGCGCTGAGTGCTTTCGCGGTACCGGCGCTTGCCGCCGGCGAGATGTCGAACATGGACATGTCCGGCATGAAGATGTCGTCGGACGGCGCGACGGAATCGAACGCCGCGCTGACCGACGCCGAAGTGAAGAAGGTCGATGCCGCGAGCGGCAAGATCACGTTGAAGCACGGCGCGCTGCAGAACGTCGGGATGCCGCCGATGACGATGGCGTTCAAGGCGAAGGATGCGGCGATGCTCGCGCAAGCGCATGCGGGCGACAAGGTCAAGGTGCGGATCGAGAAAGTCGACGGCACGTTGACGATCGTCAAACTCGTCAAGGGTTCCTGATCGGCGGGATGCGGGCGTCGCAGCTGCCGCCCGCATCCGGCGCCGTGAAGCGCGCGCGCCGACGTGTTGGTCGGCCGGCGCGCCCGACCGGCGTTCAACGCGCCAGCGTCACCGCCAGATATCCCGCATAACCCGCGCCATTCGCAAGCAACGCCCAGATCGCGAGCCCGCGCGTACGTGCATTGACGCGCAGCCAGGCCGCCGCCGCGAGCGTGATGATCACGCCGGTCAGCACTTCGGGGCGCGGCTCCCACGGCGTCAGCATAATGCCGATGGCCGGCAGCAGCGTGCCCTGGAACACCATCGCACCGGTGATGTTGCCGAACGCCAGCGTGTCTTTCCCGCGGCGAATCCACAGCACGCTGTTGACCTTCTCCGGCAGCTCCGTCGCGATCGGCACGATGATCAGCGACAGCAGCAGCGCCGACACGCCGAGCACGTGCGACACGCCTTCCACGCCGTGAATGAAGCCCTTCGCGCCGCCGACCAGCAGCGCGACGCCGATCAGCAGTTGCAGCACGATCGTCGCCAGGTTGGTCGGCAGGCCGATGCGCGACAGCAACATCGCATGCGGCGCCTCGGTGCCGTGCCCGGCATCGACGAGCCGAGTCGACGCGCGGAACGTCAGCACGACGTACATCACGTAGAGGCCGACCAGCATCGCGGCGAGCAGCGCGCGCACGGCCCAGTTGTGATGCGGGACGAACATCGCGACGGTCGCCAGTGAGAAGGCGGCGAGGAAGGTATTCATGTCGCGCACGAAGCCCGTGCGTTCGGGCGCAATCGTGCCGCGCGGCCCGCGCGAGCGGATCACGGCGAGCGCCATCAGGAACGTGGTGAGCGTCGCGAGCATCAGCGGCGCGCCGAGGATCGCGCCGACGCCAATCTCCTCGTTGACGGCCTGACTCGACGTGCCGCCGGCCAGCGCGAGCAGCGGCACCATCGTTTCGGGCAGCGCGGTGCCGACGGCCGCGAACAGCGAGCCGGTCACGCCTTCGGAAATCTTCAGGCGTTCGCCGAGATGTTCGAGCGCATTGGTGAAGACTTCGGCCGCGACGAGGATGACGATCAGCATGAACGCGAGTTCGACGAACATGAAGGTCATGCGGCACCTCCGCAGGCAGCGGGGGCGTGGGGCAGGTGAGCAGGGAGGAACATGGGGACTCCGTGGTCGGACGCTGACGAACCATGACACATCCGCCGACGTCCGACCAGGAACGACGCGATGTGCCGATGGTCTCGCCAAGCCGATCAGGTTGAACGCGCCACGGCCGCAGGCCGAGTGTGTTGACGCGTTCGCTTTCCGGGGGACGGAAAGCAGGCTACTCCCCAAAGACGGAAAGCAGTCTAGCCGAGCGGTTTTCTTTCGACAAGCCTTCGTCTCGAAAAAATATACCCCTCCACCCTATAGGGGCAGCGCTTTGGAGATATACTCCCCTACCCTATACAGGAGCCATCGATGAGTCATACCGTTCGCGAAAAACAGAAGCTGCTGAACCGCGTGCGCCGTATCAAGGGACAGGTCGAGGCGATCGAGCGGGCGCTGGAAGACGAGCGCGGCTGCAACGACGTGCTGCAACTGATCACGAGCTGCCGCGGCGCGATGAACGGCCTGCTGGCGGTCGTGCTGGAAGATCACATCCGGTCGCATCTCGTCGATGCGGACACGCCCGACGCGCACGAAGGCAGCGCGACCGAGCAGCTGATCGAGGTCGTCCACAGCTATTTCAAGTAAGCGGATCGGAACATGAACGAATTCAAGAGCCCGGCGGCCGGCGGCGCGCACAGTCACGCGTTTCTGGGCGCCGCCCATGCGCGCAACGAGCGGAAGACGTGGATGGTCATCGGCCTGTGCACGGCGATGATGATCGCCGAGATCGTCGGCGGCACGCTGTTCGGGTCGCTCGCGCTGGTCGCGGACGGGCTGCACATGTCGACGCATGCGGGCGCGATGCTGATCGCCGCGCTGGCCTATACCTATGCGCGCCGGCACGCCGACGATCCGCGCTTCGTGTTCGGCACCGGCAAGCTCGGCGACCTGGCCGGCTTCACGAGCGCGATCGTGCTGGCGATGATCGCGTTGCTGATCGGCTATGAGGCGATCGCGCGCCTGCTGGCGCCGGTGCCGATTCACTTCGACGAAGCGATTCCGATCGCCGTGCTGGGGCTTGCCGTGAACCTCGCCAGCGTGTGGCTGCTGAGCGGCGATCACCATCACGGGCACGATCACGGCCATCATCATGCGCATGGGCACGACGATCACCATGACCATGACCACGACGACGCACACCACGCGCATCATGCTCACGGGTCGCACTCGGCCGCGCATCGCGATCACAACATCCGGTCGGCCTACGTTCACGTGATCGCCGACGCGGCCGTGTCGGTGCTGGCGATCGTCGGCCTGCTGCTCGCGCGGGCGTTCGGATGGGTCTGGATGGACCCGCTCGCGGGCATCGTCGGTGCGCTGGTGATTGCCAACTGGGCGTACGGGCTGATGCGCGATACGGGCGGAATCCTGCTCGACGTCAACGTCGATCGCAAGCTGACCGACAACGTGCGCCGCGCGATCGAGGCGCTCGGCGACAAGGTCAACGATCTCCATGTGTGGCGCGTGGGCCCCGGGCACATGAGCGCGATCGTGTCGGTCGAATCGGGCGACGCCGCGCGCGATGCGCGCTTTTATCATGCGCTGGTCGCGGGCTTCGACGGCGTGTCGCACGTGACCGTCGAAGTGCTGACGCCCGCGAAGGCGGCCTGATCGTGGCCGTGAAATCGCCGTGTATCGAGCTGTGCGCGTTCGACGGCCGCACCGGCTTTTGCGTCGGCTGCCTGCGCACCCGCGACGAGGCGCGCGACTGGAAGAAGCTGACCGACCATCGCCGGCACCAGATCCTCAACGACCGCACGCGCCGGCAGGCGAAACTCCGGCGCGACGCGGCGGAATAACCAGGGTGCACGCGCAACCTGCGATCGTGTCACGGGACTGCAGTAGCATCACAGGCATTCAGCGTCAGGATTCCTGAACCGGGGACGACCCATGCAGACCGACTCATCGACCGGCATTCTTCGGCAGATTCCGCGCAGCGTGTGGGTGCTCGGCTGTGTCAGCCTGCTGATGGACGTGTCGTCCGAAATCATCCACAGCCTGTTGCCGATGTTCCTGATGGCGGGGCTCGGTGCGAGCGCGACGACGATCGGCCTGATCGAGGGGATCGCCGAGGCGACGTCGCCGGTCGTCAAGGTGTTCTCCGGCACGCTGAGCGACTATCTGCGCAATCGCAAATGGCTCGCGGTGGCCGGCTACGCCCTCGGCGCGCTCAGCAAGCCGCTGTTCGCGATCGCGCCGACGATCGGTGTCGTGGTGACCGCACGGATCGTCGACCGCGTCGGCAAGGGGATTCGCGGCGCGCCGCGCGATGCGCTCGTCGCCGACGTGACGCCCGTTCACCTGCGCGGCGCCGCGTACGGGTTGCGTCAGTCGCTCGACACGGTGGGCGCGTTCCTCGGGCCGCTGCTGGCCGTCGTCATCATGCTGATGTGGCGCGACGATTTCCGCCTCGCGTTCTGGCTGGCCGTGATCCCCGGCGTGCTCGCCGTGGCGCTGCTCGCGGTCGGCATTGATGAGCCCGCACGTGCGCCGGGCGAGAAGCGCGTCAATCCGGTTCGCCGCGAGGTCGTCGCGCAACTCGGCGCGCGCTACTGGTGGGTCGTGGCCGTCGGCGGCGTGTTCGCGCTGGCGCGTTTCAGCGAGGCGTTCCTCGTGCTGCGCGCGATGAGCAGCGGCGTGCCCGTCGCACTCGTGCCGCTCGTGATGGTCGCGATGAACGTCGTATACGCGTTGTCCGCTTACCCGTTCGGTAAGCTCGCCGATACGACGAGCCACACGAAACTGATGGTGGTCGGGCTCGCGCTGCTGATCGTCGCCGATATCGTGCTGGCGCACGGCGCGCACTGGCCGACCGTGCTCGTCGGTGTCGCGCTGTGGGGCCTCCATATGGGGATGACGCAAGGGCTGCTCGCGACGATGGTCGCGCAGGCCGCGCCGGCCGAATTGAGAGGGACGGCGTTCGGCGTGTTCAACCTGATCAGCGGCATCGTCACGCTCGTATCGAGCGTCGTCGCGGGTGCCCTGTGGGACCAGATGGGCGCCGCCGCCACGTTCTATGCGGGGGCCGTATTCAGCGCAGCGACCATCGTGTTGCTCGTGTGCGTTCGCACGTCGTTCGGCGCGGTGCAGGATCGCTAGCGCCGAATGCGGCGGCGCATGACTTAACTATCCGTACCGCGTGGAAAGTACAGCGCGAACGTCGTGCGCCCGTCGCGGCTCGCGACTTCCACCTTGCCGCGATGCAGCTCCATGATCGACTTCACGATCGCGAGCCCGAGCCCCGCGTTGCGCGCCGCGCCGTGCCGCGACGAATCGATCCGGTAGAAGCGCTCGAAGATCCGCTCGACCTGTTCGGGCGGAATCGCGACGCCGCGATTCGTGACTTCGACGACTGCGTAGCTGCCTTGTACGGACACGGCCAGTTCGATCGTCGACGCGGCTTGCGCGTGTTCGAGCGCATTCGACGCGAGGTTGCTCACCGCACGCCGGAACAGTGTCGCATCCGCGACGACCGGCGCTTCGCCATGCACGTCGATGCGCACGCCGGCCTCGTCGGCCAGCGCCTGGAAATACGACGCGAGCCGGCGCAGTTCGCTGCCCGCATCGAGTTCGGCGGTCTTCAGGTGCTGCCGCGCATTGTCGGTACGGGCGAGAAACAGCATGTTCTCGATCATCCGCTGCAGCCGTTCGCATTCCTCGATATTCGATTCGATCAGCGCTTCATATTCGTCGGTCGTGCGCGCGCGCGACAGCGTGATCTGCGACGAGCTGATCACGTTCGCGAGCGGCGTGCGCATGTCGTGCGCGAGATCGGATGAGAACTGCGACAGCCGCACGAACGCGCGTTCGAGCCGGTCGAGCATCCGGTTCACCGACGTGGCGAGCTCGCGCAATTCGACCGGGCCGCCGCGCGCGTCGAGGCGCGCGTTCAGGTTGTGCGCCTCGATGCGCGACGTCTGTCGGCCGAGGCTCTCGACCGGGCGCAGCCCGCGCGACGCGACCGCATAGCCGAGCGCACCGACCAGCAGCGCGCCGACGGCCGCCGCGAGCCAGATGTCGACGCGATAGCTTTCGAGCAGCGACTGGCGATCGGTTGCGGTGCGCGCGAGCGCGACCTGGATCGCTTCGCCGGACGGCAGCGTTTCGCGCGCATACACGCAGCGCGACGTGCCGATGCCGGGCGGCGCGCACGTGAACGGGCTGCCGGCGTTGCCAGCCGGATGCGAGGCCGAGATCACCGACGCAAGCGTGTTGCCGGCTTCGTCGGAATGCTCGACAAGCGGGCGGTGTTGCGCATCGTAGATGCCGAGATAGACGCCCGGATGCGACAGCAGCACGTCGTGGAACACGGCCGGATCGGCGCGCAGCGCGGCTGTCGACCCGCTGGCGCGCGCGAGTTGCAGGAACTGGTTGAGCTTGGCGGAGATCTCGATGTCGTCGCGCCGTGTCAATTCGGCGGACAACGAGCGGTAGAGATACGCGCCAGTCAGCGCGAATACCAGCGCCGCGACGGCGGCGAACGCGAGCGTCAGGCGCCGCAGCAGCGAATACGACGCGGGGCGCGCGGTCACGAACGATCCTCGAGCACGTAGCCCATGCCGCGGATCGTGTGGATCAGCTTCTTCTCGTACGCGTTGTCGATCTTCGCGCGCAAGCGCTTGATCGCCGCGTCGACGACGTTCGTGTCGCTGTCGAAATTCATGTCCCAGATCTGCGACGTGATGAAGGTGCGCGTCAGCACCTCGCCTTCGCGTTCCGCGAGCAACTGCAGCAGCGCGAATTCCTGCGCGGTCAGGTCGATGCGAGTGTCCGCGCGCCGCACGCGACGCTTGAGCAGGTCGATTTCGAGATCGGCGACGTGCAGGATGTCGCGCACGTTGCGTGGCGCGCGGCGCAGCAGCGAGCGGATACGCGCGAGGAATTCGGCATACGCGAACGGCTTGAGCAGGTAATCGTCGGCGCCGAGTTCGAGCCCGGCGACCTTGTCCTCGATCGCCTCGCGGGCCGTGAGCAGCAGCACGGGCGTCTGCTTCTGCGCGCGCAGCCGCCTGAGCACCTCGAAGCCGTCCAGCGCGGGCAGCATCACGTCGAGCACGATCAGGTCGAAATCCTCGTGCAAGGCGAGGAACAGGCCGTCCTGGCCGTTTTCCGTGACATCGACCGTGTAGCTCGCCTCCGTCAACCCCTTCCGGAGGTATGACGCCATCTTGGGTTCGTCTTCGACTATCAGTATCCGCATGGTGAGGCAGGCTGTCCGTGATTCCAGCCGGTCAGTGTAACGCCGGAGCGTACGGCAGCGCGCGTGCGTGAAGAATGACCGGCGGATGACGGAATTGTCATGAAAAGCCGGTCATGTTTCGGCCATGCCGTCGTCACCGCGGCGGCGATAAGCTGCGACCGTCTTGTCCCCGGAGCGCGCCGTCGTGCGACGCGCCGGCCCTAACGATCGCTGTCTGCCTGATCTCGCATCCATGTCGTACTGGCGCACATTTCTCGTCGTCGTGTTGCTCGCGCTGAGCCTGTCGATCCCGTCGTTCGCGGCGGTTTCGATGCAGTGCCCGGGCGCCGCCGTGCCGCAAGAGGAAAAGGCGTCGCACGCGATGCCGGCCGCGCAGGGTGGCCATCACGATCACGGCGATCACGCGCGGCATGCGTCGTCATGTGCCGCGTGCGTGTCCTGCTGCTTTGGCACGGGGATGTCGAGTGCGCCTGCGGTGCCCGCCGCGGCGAGCGTCGGCGTCACCATCGTCGCGCCTCCGCGTTCGGCCGGGGGCGTGTCGTTCCTGACGGGCGGCATCGACCGGCCGCCGCGCCGGATGCCCGCCTAGTCGCTGCCCGCGGCCGATGCGCCGCGATCCGCCATCCGCTCCGGCGGCCGCATCCGGCGCGCCGGACGACTTACGACGAGACATGTTCATGCGATTGATCATTGCGGCGCTGTTGGGCGTGGCGGCCCTCGTGCCGTCGCTCGCGCCCGCGCAAACTCCGTTTCCCGATCCGGCGGACGCCGCCGCGTCGGTGCCGGACGTCACCGTGACGTCCGCGTTCGACGGCTACCGGCCGTATCGGGACGACGCAGGCCCGGGCTGGAAGCAACTGAACCGGGACGTGATGGAGCGGCCCGCGAAAGGGCGCACGACCGGCAACGCCGCGCCCCATTCGACGCACGGAGGGGCCACGCGATGACGACGCTCGCGATATCACCGAGGATCGGCGCGGCCGCGATCGCGCTGGCGTTCCTCGTGGGCTGCACGACGTTTTCGAAGGATGGCGGGTTCGACGCCGTGTCGTCGGCTGCATCGGAACGCATCGGAAAGGACGCGGTGGTGGTGAGGACCGACGCCGACCGCGAAGCGGTCGACCAGCGGACGAAGGAACTGCTCGGCAAGCCGCTGTCGATGGACGACGCGGTGCAGGTCGCGTTGCTGAACAACCGCGGGCTGCAGGCGTCGTACGCGGAACTCGGGCTGTCGGAGGCCGACCTCGTGCAGGCCGGCCGGTTGCCGAACCCGCGCTTCGCGTTCAGCCGCACGCGTGCCGGCGATGGCGAGCTGACGCTTGGCCGCACGTTCTCGGCGAACGTGTTCGCGCTGCTGACGATGCCGCTCGCAACGAAGATCGAACGCCGCCGTTTCGAGCAGACCAAGCTCGAAACGGCCGATGCGATGCTGAAGGTCGCGGCCGACGCGCGCCGCGCGTATGTCGAGGCGGTCGCCGCCGAGCAGGCCGCACACTATGCGCAGCAGGTGCGCGACGCCGCGAGCGCGGCCGCCGAACTCGCACTGCGCATGCGGCAGGCCGGCAACTTCAGCCGGCTCGACTACGCCCGTGAACAGGCGTTTCACGCCGACGCGGTCGCGCAGCACGCGAAAACGCGGCAGCAGGCCATCGCCGCACGCGAGAAGCTCACGCGCGCGATGGGGCTGTGGGGCGAGCGCACGCGGTACGCGCTGCCCGAGCGCTTGCCGGATCTGCCGAAGGCGCGCCCGAACCTGCCCGACCTCGAACGCTTCGCGATGGGCAATCGCCTCGACGTCCAGGCCGCGAAGCTGCAGACGCAGGGCGTCGCGTCGTCGCTCGGCCTGAGCAAGGCCACGCGTTTCGTCAACGCGGTCGAGCTCGGCTACGTGAACGACTACGAGACCGGCAAGGGCCACGAGCACGGTTACGAGATCAGCGTCGAGATTCCGCTGTTCGACTGGGGTGGCGCCAAGGTCGCGCGCGCCGAGGCGATCTACATGCAGTCCGCGAACCGGCTCGCGAAAACGGCCATCGATGCACGCTCGGAAGTACGCGAATCGTATGCGGCGTACGTGACGAGCTACGACGTCGCGACGCACTATCGCGACGAAGTCGTGCCGCTGCGCAAGACGATCTCCGACGAACTGCTGCTGCGCTACAACGGGATGCTCGCGAGCGTGTTCGAGCTGCTGACCGATGCGCGCGAACAGGTCGGCGCGGTCAACGGCTACATCGATGCGCTGAAGGACTACTGGCTCGCGGAAACCGATCTGCAGATGGCCGTCGGCGGCCGGTTGCCGTTACCGGGTGCCGTGCCGAGCGCGACGCATTCCGCCGAATCCGCACCCCAATCCCCATCCAGCGCCGACGCTGCGCCGCAGCCGGCTTCCACTCCCGCGGCGCCGTCGGCGCCCGCCACGCAACCGCATCCGGAAGGTCATTGACATGGTGTCCCGTCGACAATTTCTCAGCGGCTCGGGCGCCGCACTGCTCGGTGCGGCGATGGTCAGCAAGGCTGGCGCCGCGTCGTTGCCCGACGCGCCGACGATGGCGAAAGCCGGCACGCAGCCGCCGCTCGTGCCGCCCAACGGCCGCCCGTACACGCCCGTCGCGACGCTGAACGGCTGGTCGCTGCCGTGGCGGATGAAGAACGGCTGGAAGGAATTCCACCTGACGGCCGAGCCCGTCGTGCGCGAGATGGCGCCCGGCATGAACGCGAACCTGTGGGGCTACAACGGTCAGTCGCCGGGCCCGACGATCGAGGCCGTCGAAGGCGACAAGGTCCGCATCTTCGTGACCAACCGGCTGCCCGAGCACACGACGATCCACTGGCACGGGCTGCGGCTGCCGAACGGGATGGACGGCGTCGGCGGCCTCACGCAGCCGCATATCCCGCCCGGCAAGACCTTCGTCTACGAGTTCCAGCTCGAAGCGCACGGCACGTTCATGTATCACCCGCATGCCGACGAGATGGTGCAGATGGCGATGGGGATGATGGGGATGTTCATCGTACATCCAAAGGACCGCGGCACGATGGCGGTCGATCGCGATTTCGTGTTCCTGCTCGCCGCATACGACATCGACCCGGGCAGCTACACGCCGCGCGTGAACGAGATGACCGACTTCAACATGTGGACCTTCAACTCGCGCGTGTTCCCGGGCATCGATCCGCTGCCGGTGCGCGCCGGCGACCGCGTGCGGATTCGTTTCGGCAACCTGACGATGACGAACCACCCGATCCACCTGCACGGCTACAGCTTCGAGGTCGCGGGCACCGACGGCGGCTGGATTCCGCCGGCCGCGCGCTGGCCGGAAGTGACGGCCGATGTCGCGGTGGGTCAGATGCGCGCGATCGAGTTCACCGCCGATCGTCCGGGCGACTGGGCGTTCCATTGCCACAAGTCGCACCACACGATGAATGCGATGGGCCATCAGGTGCCGAACCTGATCGGCGTACCGCAGAAGGATCTCGCGAAGCGCATCGGCAAGCTCGTGCCCGACTACATGGCGATGGGCAGCACGGGCGGCGCGATGGGCGGCATGGAGATGCCGCTGCCAGACAACACGCTGCCGATGATGACCGGCACCGGCCCGTTCGGGCCGCTGGAGATGGGCGGCATGTTCACGGTGCTCAAGGTGCGGCAGGGGCTGGGCCGCAACGACTATCGCGATCCGGGCTGGTTCCGGCATCCGAAGGGCACCGTCGCATACGAATACACCGGCGAATTGCCGGACGGCTGAAGCAGCATGCGGCGGCCGCGTCGATGCGGCCGCCGGTTTCCATTCACTCACACGGGAGTCGACACGATGAAGAAGGGACTGGTTTTGATGGCGACGGGGTGCGCGCTGGCGTTCTCCGCGGCGTCGTACGCGGCCGGCGACATGGCCGGCATGGACATGAGCGCGAATGCGAAGCAGGGCGCCGCGGCGTCGCGCATGTCGCACGGCGAGATCCGCAAGGTCGACACGGCGGCCGGCAAGCTGACGATCAAGCACGGCCCGCTGGAGAACCTCGGGATGGACGCGATGACGATGGTGTTCAAGGTGAAGGACCCGGCGATGCTGGCGCAGGTGAAGGTGGGCGATACGATCGATTTCGTCGCCGAGGACGTGGACGGTGCGTTGACCGTCGTCGAGCTGAAGAAGCCGTGAAGCGGAGCGCGTGAACATGACGATCTCGATGCTCAAGCGGCTGGCCGGCTTTGCCGCGGCTACCGCCATCTTCGCAGGCGCACCGGTCGCGGCGTCGGCGCACGGCAAGCTGGAGCGCGCCGTACCGGCGGCCGGCAGCACGATCGATGCGGCGCCCGACACGGTGCGGCTCACGTTCAACGAAGACGTCGAACCGGCGTTCAGCTCGGTGAAGGTGTCGGACGCGAGCGGCAACGCCGTCACGCAGGACAAGGCGAAGGTCGACGCGTCGAACCCGCGCGTGATGACCGTCGCGATACCGAAGCTTGCGGCAGGCGCGTACACCGTACAGTGGGCGGCGATGACGGCCGATGCGCATCGCACGAAGGGCGCCTATACGTTCCGGGTGAAGGAATGAACGACGGCATCGTCGGCCTGCTGCGGCTCGTGGCGGTGGCGATCCAGAACGCCGGGTTCGCGGTCGTCGTCGGCGCATTGCTCGGCCGGCACTGGCTCGCACGTGGCGTGTCCGCGTGGCAGCACGACGTTGGGCGGCGGCTCGCCGCGACGCTGCGTATTGCGTCCGTCGTATCGCTGCTCGCGAGCGTCGCCGCATTCTGGGCGCACTGCGCATTGATGAGCGAGGTGTCGCTGCTCGACGCAGGGCTGGCGGTGTGTTCGATGCTCGCGCGCACCGGCTTCGGTCATGCGTGGCTGGCCGGGGCGGCGTTCATGCTCGTCGTCGTGCTGCTGTCGTTCGTCGGACGCACGGACGACACGCGGTTTCCGTTCGCGATGGTGGCTGCCCTCGCTTGTGTCGCGCTGGCGCGCAGCAACGGCGGCCATCCGGTGGACGCCGGGCTGTTCAGCGTGCCAGTGTGGATCGATTGGCTGCATCTGCTGGCGATCAGCGCGTGGGTGGGGCTCGTGCTCGTGACGGCATTCGGCGTGATGTCGCGGCTCGCCCGCATGCCGGCGAGCGAACGCGCGACGGGCGCATCGTTCGTGCAGTCGCTGTCCGACGCATCCACTTACGCGCTGGTCGTGTTGTTCGCGACCGGCGCGTACAACGGCTGGCGCGGCGTCGATACACCCGCCAACCTGTTCGCGTCGACGTACGGGCAAATCCTGCTGCTGAAGCTTGTGCTCGTGCTGATTGCCGCGATGCTCGGCGGACACAACCGCTTCTTCGGGATGCCGGAGCTGCTGGCCGCGTTGAAGGACCCGGCCGCCGCGATACCGGTACGCGCGTTGAGACGGTTCGGCATGGTGTTGCGAGTCGAGGCGGTCGTGCTCGGCGGCGTGCTGATGGTGGCGGCCGTGCTCGTGTCGAGCGCGTTGCCGGGGACGGCCTAGCGGCGGGGCTTCGTCGTCGGAAGATCGGCTGCATTGTCGAGACTTGACCGGACGACGCATGGCGATCGCGGCGTGATGACGACGATTACATCGGCCTGTCTCGCGATTACCAAAAACTGTCATTGAGCGCCGCTAAGCTTTCGCCACCCTCACAACCGGGATTCCCGCCATGCGCTCGCCAATCTGCCTGTTTGCCCCGCTATTGTTGCTCCCGACGCTCGCCGCGCCGGTATTCGCCGCCACTGCCGCGCCCGTCAGCGCGAACTGCGGCGGCAGCACGACGCCGATCGCCGATATCCAGGGGGCCGGCGCGCCGTCGCCGCTCGCCGGTCAGAACGCATCGATCGAAGCGGTCGTCACCGCCGATTTCGGCGGCACCGACGGTTTCGGCGGCTTCTTCGTCCAGCAGGCGGACGCGCAGCGCCGCAACCAGCCGGGCGTGTCCGAAGGCCTGTTCGTCTATGCGCCGAAAGCGCGCGCGAAGGCCGGCGATCTCGTGCACGTAACGGGCAAGGTCGAGGAGAAATACGGGCAGACGCAGCTCACGCTGCAGGGCGCGATCGCGGTATGCGCGAACGGCCAGACGGTCACGCCCGCGACGCTCACGCTGCCGGTCGACAGCCCGAGCGCGTTCGCCGCATACGAAGGGATGCTCGTGCGCCTGCCGCAGACGCTGAGCGTCACCGACAACTACGAACTCGGCCGCTACGGCAGCGTGATGCTCAGCAACGGCCGCCTGCGTACGCCGACGAGCGTCGTGCCGCCCGCGCAGGCGCAGACGCAGATCGACGCGAACGCGCGCAACCGCCTGATCCTCGACGACGGCTCGAACAAGCAGAACCCCGCGACCGTGCCGTATCCGGCGCCGGGCCTGTCGGCCGCGAACACGCTGCGCGCGGGCTACACCGTGCGCGACGTGGAAGGCGTGCTCGAAGTGCGTTACGGCGCCTGGCGCGTGCAGCCGCTGCCGGGCGCGGCCGTGCCGGCGTTCGACGCGCGTTCGAACCCGCGCACCATCGCACCGGCGCGCGATCCGAAATCGAACCTGCGCGTCGCATCGTTCAACGTACTGAACTACTTCAACGGCAACGGTCTCGGCGGCGGCTTCGACGATCCGAACAATCGCGGCGCGAAGACGTTCCAGGAATTCCAGCGCCAGGAAGCGAAGATCGTCAGCGCGCTGAAGGCGATCGACGCCGACGTGATCGGCCTGATGGAAATCCAGAACAACGGCTATGGCGAACTGAGCGCGGTGCGCCAGCTCGCGGCGAAGCTGGGCAACCACTGGCGCGTGGTCGATCCGGGCACGTCGCGGCTCGGCGGCGATGCGATTGCGGTCGCGATGATCTACGACAGCCGCAAGGTCGAGCCGGTCGGCCGTGCGGCGACGCTCGCGATCGACGACAAGAATCGCCAGCCGCTCGCGCAGTCGTTCCGGCTGGTCAACGGCAACAAGCAGGCGCTGACGGTGGCCGTGAACCACCTGAAGTCGAAGAACTGCCCGGACGCCGCGAACGACGATCTCGACCAGGGCGATGGTCAAGGCTGCTGGAACCCGACGCGCACGCGCGCGGCGGCGAAGGTCGCCGACTGGCTGGCCGGCAACCCGACGGGCGTCAAGAGCCAGGGCGTGCTGCTGATCGGCGACTTCAACAGCTACACGTACGAAGATCCGATCCGCACGCTGGAATCGCGCGGCTACCGCAACCTCGTCGCGCGCTGGATCGGCGCGAATGCGTACAGCTACGTGTACAACGGCGAAGCCGGTTATCTCGACCACGCACTGGCGACGCTGCCGCTCGCGTCGCACGTTAAGGCCGTGCACGAATGGCACATCAATGCGGACGAGCCGCTCGCGCTGCAGTACACGCTTGCGTACAAGTCGGCCGAGCAGCAGAAGACGTTCTACGCGGCCGATGCGTATCGTTCGTCGGATCACGATCCGGTGCTGATCGATATCGCGCTGCCGGGCGGCGGAAAGTAAGCGTGGTTTGAGTCTTGGTGACGGCGCGATGTGCGGCAATGCCGGACATCGCGCCCGTTCCGGAAAGCCGTTCGAATACCGGGTAAATAATGCCGTGAACAATTAATCGAACCGGTATTTTATGGATGATGCGGTGCACATCGATACTTCGATTGAAGTGCGATTGAAATGGAAAGAATCATCGAATGACGTGTGCATGCTGCTGCATCGTCTTAATCGATTGACGATAATAAAATTGAAAGAATAGTCCTGTCGATCTGAAGGCTTTCGATGCGTTTCTCCAATGCAGGAAAGGCTTCCGTGTTATGCCGAAAAAGTAAAATATTCGACGCGACATAGCCGATAAAGCTCGCCTTGCACGAATAATTCCGTTTTCTTTCAAATACCAGACACTGTCCAGCCTTCGCATCATTGCGGGATTTTTAATATCCGAATGATCTTTGACAACGCGGCGCAGCACCGCCTATTTTTGTCATGGCTCAAGTTTCAGTCATACAAAAGTTGTCCAAACTGCAGGGGGCGCGTCCGGGCATCATTCTCGCCAGCAGTTTGCTGTGTCTGTATCAAGTTCAGTCTCTTAGCAGTCCCATCCCCAACCGCCGACTGCCGATCGTGCAACGCGAGTGGCGGGTCAGCTTGCGCGTGTCGCGGGCGTTGGCGGCCTTTGTGACACGGTATCCGAAATCAAAGGGCAGAGAATGAAACCAGACAGGAGCAGTACCGGCAGCCGCCGTGTTCGTCGCGGCCGGCTGGCCGGGCTAGGCGCATTGACTGCCATGACACTGGCGCTCGCGGCATGCGGCGGTGACGATTCGTCGTCCGTCGGCGCGTCGAGTCTCGCGCAGGCCACCGCGAGCCAGCAGGCCAGCGCGCAGGCCGCCGGCACCCAGGCGCCGGCCACCAACCAGCCGTACGTCGACCCGGTCGCGTACTCGATGAACGCGACCGACGGCCTTGCGCCGTCGCAGGTGTCCGAGAAAGCGGCCGTCATGCATTACCAGTGGAAAGGCGGCGGCAAGACGATCGACTACACGACCACCACCGGCCACCTGACCGCGCAGGATGCGAACGGCAACCCGGAAGCGTCGATGTCGTATGTCGCGTACACCGCGCCCAGCACGAACGGCAAGCCGCGCCCGGTCACGTTCGTCTATAACGGCGGGCCCGGCTCGTCGTCGATCTGGCTGCGCCTCGGCTCGTTCGCGCCGACCCGCGTGGCCACGCCCGATCCGCTGTTCGGCAACAACTGGCCGAACTATCCGCTCGTCGACAATGCGGAGAGCCTGATCGACACCACCGACCTCGTGTTCATCGACCCGCCCGGCACCGGGCTGTCGGAAGCCGTGTTGCCGAACACCAACCAGAAGTACTGGGGTTCCGACGTGGACGTGAACATCATGCGCGACTTCATCCAGCGCTACCTGAACGTCAACAGCCGCGGCACGTCGCCGATCTACCTGTACGGCGAATCGTACGGCACGCCGCGTACCGACATGCTCGCGCTCGCGCTCGAATCGGCCGGCGTGCACCTGACGGGCATCGTGCTGCAGTCGGCGATCCTGAACTACTTCGCGGACGCGGTGGAAGCGGTGGCGATCACGCAATCGACCGAAGGGCTGTTGCTCGATACCGACACGGTGGCCGGCTATCTGCCCGGCTACGCGGCGGTCGCGGCGTACTTCAACCAGGTGTCGCCGGCGCCGGTGAACCAGGATCTGTATGCACTGCAGACGGAACTGTTCACGACGCTGATCTACAGCCAGCTGCAGAAGTACTCGCAGTCGTGGGTGTTGAGCCAGCTCGGCATCCCGGATGCGCTCGGCACGCCGGTGTTCCCGAGCGATGCGACGCTCAGGCTGTGGTCGATCCCGTCGAGCCTCACCCAGCAGGCGCTGCGCGGTTACTTCAACGCGAATCCGTTCGGCACGAGCCTGCTGCCCGGCACGACGATCGGCCGGTACGACGGGCGCGTGTCGTTGCCGAATTCGGACCCGCGGCTGCAGAACGACGGCGATCCGTCCGACATCCTGATCTCTCAGCCGTTCACGAACGCGCTCGCGACGCAGATGCCGGATTACCTCGGCTATACGGCCCCGAACGCGACGTACTTGCCGCTGAACGACAACATCATCGAGGTCTGGGATTTCTCGCACGACGGCCAGCCGATGCCGGACACGATCCCCGATCTGCTCGGCGCGCTGCAGCTCAACCCGAAGCTTCGCGTGCTCGCGGAGAACGGCTTCCACGATCTCGCGACGCCGTTCTTCAACACCGAGAAGCAACTCGCGCGGCTGCAGACGGTGAAGGGCCTGAATCCGAAGCTGCAGGTGAACTTCTTCCAGGGTGGTCACATGATCTATCTGGACGACGTCGCGCGCCCGCAGATGAAGCGGGATTTGCAGACCTTCTACAAGGGCGCGCGGATTCCGACGGCGCTGACGCTGCACACGCTGCCGCCGCCGTGGCCGGATGAAAACCCGCCGAGCGTCCCGACCGGCAGCACGCCAGGCGCGACCGCCGCGACGACGCTGGCGGCAACCCCTTGAGCGACGGAGTCCTTATCAAAGGAACCCTCTCTTCATCCATTGAATGCGAGCGATCATGTCCCTAATCCAATTGATGCGGCGTATGTCTCCGTTGATCGTGCTCGGTGCCGTGATGAGCAGTGCCCATGCGTTGCCGCCGCAGGCGGTGGCGCCGGTGAAGCTGCCGCACGGCGGGCGCGGTGTCGACGGTCCGTTCTTTCCGGCCACGCGCGCGGCGCCGGTGTTGCCGTCGACCGGCGCGGCCTTGCAACAGCAGGCGCAACAGCGCGTCGACGCGCGGCTCGGCGGCAATACCGTGCTGAGCAACGGCGCGGCGGTGACGAAAGCGCAGGCGCAGAGCAGCGGGCTCGGCTTCGTGTCGAAGCACTTCGACGAGATCGATGCGAAGCACACCGGCCGCGTGACGATGAGCGATGTCCGGCAGTTCATCCGGCAGCGGCAGGTGCAGGCGCAGCAGGAACAGCAGGACGAGTGACGTAGCCGGGCAGGGCGGCAGCCGGCGCGGCTTTCGGTCGCGCGGGCCGCCGAATGTCGGCGGGCGCAGGCGCTGGATCGGCCGGCGTCCTATTCCCTCCGCCGCTTCTCGCGTCGCGGCCCGAAGCGCGCGCGATAGTCGCGCGGCGAGGCGCCGACGCGTTTCGCGAACGCACGCTGCAGCGCGTCCACGCTGCCGAATCCCGCGCGTTCCGCGATCCGTTCGAGTGGCCAGTCGGCCCGCTCCAGCAGCGCCTTCGCTCGCTCGACACGCGCGGCCAGCACGTACTGCGCGGGCGACACGCCGGTCTCCCTGAAGAAATTGCGCGCGAAGGTCCGTTCGCTCATGTGCATTCGCGCGGCCAGCGCGGCGACGCCGAGGTCGCCGGCCGGATCGTCGGCGATGTCGGCGAGCAGTGAACGCATGCGCGGCGTCGCACGAGCCTGGATGTCGAGCCCGACGCTGAACTGCGCCTGTCCGCCGGGACGATGCATGAACAGCACCAGTTCGCGTGCGACCGCGAGCGCGGTGGGCGCGCCGCAGTCCGCCTCGACGAGTGCCAGACACAGATCGATGCCGGCCGTCACGCCGGCCGACGTATGGAACGGCGGATCGCTCACGTAGAGCGCGTCCGGTTCGATCCGCGCGTCGGGACAGAGCGCCTGTAGCGTCGCGCACTGGTTCCAGTGCGTGGTCGCGCGCTTGCCGTCCAGCCATCCGCCGGCGGCGAGCACGAACGCACCCGTGCAGATGCTCGCGATGCGCCGCGTGTCCGCGATCCGCGTGCGGAGCCACGGCAGCACGCCGGCTTCCGACGCGGCGTGCCGCAGCGCCGCTTCATCGCCGCCCGCGACGATGATCGTGTCGATTCGTGCGGGCAGCGCCGCCAGTGCGGCCGCGCCGGCGAGGCGCAGGCCCGCGTGCGTGACGATGTCGTCCCCGTGTTGCGACGCGAGCGTGAGCCGGTATGGGGCGGCGTGCGCCGGAAGATGACGGTTCGCGACCGCGAACACTTCCATCGGCCCCGTGATGTCGAGCGACTGGACGCCTTCGAAGCCGACGACGACGATGTCGCGTGCCGAACAGGTTGACTGGGACATGGCGGAAAGTGCGGTGGAGTTGTCCTTGTGACCGCGAGCATGATCCTTGTAATTTTCCGGACATGCAATCGATCGATACGGGTGGACGATGCGGGAACGGAAGACAGGCAGCGCGGTGTTGCTCGTGTGCGGGCTGTTGGGTGCGTGGGCATTGGGGGGGCCGACGCGGGCGATGGCGGAAGATGCGCCGGCGGCGGCCCGGACGCTGACGATCGCCATGCCGAAGGCGGGCCGCACGCGGCCGCTCGTGGTGATCGTCGCGGACAACGCCGGCACGGAGACGACCGATTTCATCGTTCCGTACGCGATTCTGAAGCGCTCCGGCGCCGTCGATGTCGTCGCCGTGTCGGCCGACGAAGGCACGGTCGAACTGATGCCCGCCCTGCGCATGCTGGCCGATACCACGTTCGACCGGTTCGACGCGACGGTGCCCGCGGGCGCCGACGTCGTGATCGTTCCCGCGCTGCATCGTGCGGACCGGCCGGCCGTGCTGGCCTGGCTACGTAGGCAGGCTGCTGCCGGCGCGACGATGGTGGCGATCTGCGATGGCGCCGAGGTCCTCGCGAACACCGGCCTGCTGCGGCAGCGCACCGCAACGTCGCACTGGTATTCGCGCGAGGGCCTGCGTCGCCGCTTCACCGAGACGAAATGGGTCGACGATCGTCGCTACGTGATGGACGGCAACGTCATGACGACGACCGGCGTATCCGCATCGATTCCCGCTTCGCTGGCGTTGCTGGGTGTGCTGGCCGGACCGAACGCAGCGCGCGAGACAGCGCGGGGCCTCGGCGTACAGGCTTGGAGCGATGATCACGACGGTGGCCGGTTCGGGTTGACCGCGCGCGCGGTGGCGATCGCATTGATGAACCGCCTCGCGTTCTGGCGGCACGAGACGTTCGATCTGCCGGTCGAAAGCGGGTTCGACGAACTCACGGTCGCGTTGACCGCCGACGCGTGGGCGCGGACCTGGCGCAGTGATGTCGTCGCGACGGCCGATGCGAGCGTAGTCGAGTCGAGGCACGGGCTGCGGTTGCTGGCGCAGCCGGCCGATGTCCGGCACGCGCGTGTGGCGATGTCGGCTGGCCGGCGGGGCGATTCGGCGCTGCCCGGCGTGCTTGCCGATATCGCGGCGCGCTACGACGACGCGACGTCCAGTTGGGTCGCGCTGCAACTGGAGTATCCGAAGTAGCACCCATCGCGCAGGCTACGGCGCGATCACCGTCATCCTGAACGGCCCGCCATGTTCCGCCGCATGCGCGACCGCGTCGTTCGCGTCGTCGAGCGCGAAGACCGTTACGTCGAAATGCCCGAGGTCGAGCAACCCGCCGCGGACGAGCCCGGTCATCAGCGTCACGGCTTCCGTCGGGTACATCCATTTGCCGCGCAGCGTGATGTCGTTGCGCATGATCCACGGATACGGCAGCTCGAGCCCGGCTCCGCCGAGCATGCCGACGCCGCCCATCAGCACCACGCGTCCATAAGGACGCACGGCCATCACGGCGGCACGCACCGTCGTCGCCGGCACCGACGGCGGCATCAGGTCGATCACGCAGTCGATCGGCCCCGGCGCCGCCTGCTGCATGCGGATGCGGTCCGCGGTTTCGTCGCCGGTCAGCCCGACCGTGCGCACGCGCTCGCCGAAGCGGCGTTCGAGCTCCGCCAGCACGCGTGCATTACGGCCGGGCGCGACCACGCATTGCGCGCCCATCGCCAGCGCCACCGCGATGCAGGCGCTGCCGAAATTGCCGGTCGCGCCGCTGACGAGCAGGATTTCGCCGGCGCGCAGGTCGGACGCAAGCAGGCCGCCGTAAGGCACGAGCAGCGTATTGAGTGCGCACCAGCGCGCGGCGTCGGCCGGCGCGATCGCGCCGATGCGCACCGCGTTCTCGGTCGGCACGCGCAGCCGCTCGGCGAACGGGCCGTCGTGGAAATAGCGCTGCAACTGCTTGCCGCCTTCGCCGCGCGCACTCCAGCCCTGCAGCACGATGTCGGGCATCCGCGCATCGTCGCGCGAGCGCACGGTCGGGTCGCAGAACACCCAGTCGCCCGGCTGCAATTGCGTCGCGTCGGGGCCGGTTTGCCGGACCCGGCCGATCGCGCCGCAGCCCGGCACCATCGGCAACTCGATCGGATAGCGGCGCTCGCCGCTGAACACTTCCCGTGCATAGGACAGAACCGGCGTCGCGACGACGTCCACGACGACTTCGCCGGTGCCGAGCACGGGGTCCGGTATCGTTTCGATCGCGAGCGGCTGGCCGAGCGACTTCAGGATCGCAGCTTTCATGACGCTTCCTCGGGGTGGGGACGCGTCGATTCTGGCAGGCTTAGAATCGGCAACAAGGCCCGGCGCGAACCCAGGATCGGCCGGTACCACCCAGCACGGAGCGAACCCGATGACCGTCACCACGCGAACCCCGTTCGGCGATTTCCTGCGCTCGCGGCGCAAGAAGCTGCGCCCGGATGCCGTCGGCCTGCACGACGGCCCGCGCCGGCGCACGCCCGGCCTGCGGCGCGAGGAAGTCGCGGAACGGGCGGGCATCGGCGTCGACTGGTACGTGCGGCTCGAGCAGGGGCGCGACGTCAATCCGTCGGATGCGACGCTCGACGCGCTGGCGCGCGCGTTGCGGCTCGACAAGGCCGAAGCCGCCCACCTGCGCACGCTCGCGCGGCGCGACGGGGCACGTGCGTTCGTGCCGGAGCATGTGCCGCCGGCCATCGCGCGGCTCGTCGCGCATCTTCAGCAGCCTGCGTACGTGACCGGCCGGCGCTGGGACATCCTCGCGTGGAATGCTGCCGCGGCCGATCTGCTCGGCTTCGACCGGCTGGCGCCGGCCGATCGCAACATCCTCGTCTACATGTTCGAGGCGCCGTACGCGCGTGCGCTGTTCGCCGCCAGTTGGGCCGACGAGGCACGCCGGATGATCGCGCTGTTTCGCGCGAACCACGATCTCTACGCGAGCGACCCGGCGTTCGTCGCGCTGGTGGCGCGCCTGCGCACCGGCAGCGGCGAGTTCGCACAATGGTGGGATGCGCATGACGTGCGCAGTGGCGTGTCGGGCGAGAAGGTGCTCGTGCATGCGCGACGCGGCACGCAGCGCTACGAGTACGCGACGTTTCAGGCGAACGACGATCCCGCGCTGAAGCTGGCGATCTATACGCCGGTGAACGGCGATGAACAGACGTGAGGCGGAAGTGACCGGCGCCATCCGGCGTTCATGCAGCGAGGCATCGGCTTCGTGCGTGAACGCAGGGGTGACGCGTAACGGCGGAAGGGCGGCGGCTCAGGCCGTGCGTCGCGCGGACAGCCGATTCCAAAGCAGGCCGGAGCGGCTGCCGCTGCGGCAATACGCGAGCACCGGCTTCGGCAGCGCGTCGACCAGCGCGCCGAACGCGTCGACTTCCGCGTCGCCGATGCGGTCGCGTTCGACCGGCAGGTAGCGCGCGTCCATGCCGAGTTCGCGCGCGGCCGCGGCGATCTCCTCGAACGCCGGCTGATCGTCGCCTTCGCCATCCGGCCGGTTGCAGATCACCGCGCGGAAACCGGCATTGCGGATCGCCTTCAGGTCGGCCGGCGTGATCTGCCGCGACGCGGTGAAGCCGGTCGCCGCCGCGGCCCGACATTGCTCGATCGCCCGCGCGAAACAGCCGATCGCGAAGTCGACGTCCTGTTCGGTCGAGAACCGCCCGAAGCTGATGCGCACCGTGCGCCCGGCGGTTTCCGCATCGAGGCCGATCGCGGTCAGCACGTGGGACGGCGCGCCGCTGGTCGAATTGCATGCGGAGGTGGACGACACGGCGAGCGCATCGCCGAGCATGAACGGGAAGAAGCCCGGCGCATGCACCGTCAGGCTCAGCGTGTGCGGGATGCGGCGGGCGGCGGCCGCGTTCTGCGTGACGTCGCCGAGCGCGAACAGCGCGCGGGTGAGCCGCGCGCCGAGCGCCGCGATCCGTGCGGCTTCGCCGTCGAGCTTTTCAGCGGCGAGCGCGCATGCGACGCCCATGCCGACGATCTGATGCGTGGCGAGCGTGCCCGAGCGCAAGCCGCGCTCGTGGCCGCCGCCGTGAATCTGCGGCGCGATCCGGCTCGCGATCTCGCGGCGCACGAACAGCGCGCCGATGCCCTTCGGGCCGTACACCTTGTGGGCGGACATCGACATCATGTCGATGCCGAGCGCGCGCACGTCGATCGGCGTCTTGCCGAGCGCCTGCGCGGCGTCGACGTGGAGCAGTGCGCCGGCGGCATGCACGATGCGGGCGATCGCGCCGATGTCGGTCAGCGTGCCGATCTCGTTGTTCACGAGCATCAGCGACACGAGGCCGGTGTCGGGGCCGATCGCGGCCGCCACCGCGTCGGCGGTGATTTCGCCGTGGGCATCGGGGGTCAGGAAGGTGACCTGTGTGCCGTGTTTCGCCAGGTTCGCCATCGTGTCGAGGATGGCTTTGTGCTCGAGGCGGCTCGTGATCAGGTGGCGCTTGCCGGTCGCGTGTTCCGCATAGCCCTTCAGCGCGAGGTTGTTCGACTCGGTGGCGCCCGACGTCCAGACGATCTCGTCGGCATCCGCGCCGATCAGGGAGGCGACTTGCGCGCGGGCGTGCTCGACCTTGTCTTTCGCGAGCCGGCCGGCGGCGTGCGAACTGGATGCGGGGTTGCCGAAGATGCCGTCGAAGCCGAGGCAGGCCGTCATCGCTTCGATCACGCGCGGATCGGCAGGGGTCGTGGCTGCGTAGTCGAGGTAGTGCAGCGGGGTGGTGTCGCTCATGTCCGTCTCTTGCTGATTGCGTAGTGACGGAAATGATACGGGGGACAGAAGGGAAAAAGGATCCAAAGTTGGCTGGGGATTGGGCTCCGTGTGGAATAATGTTTTATGAAATCGATGAATAATGGAATTTACTTCTCGATCTGGCCGGTGCCCATACAGGTGAAGATTGGCGACGAAGTTTTCGACGGCGACGGCTCGCCGGAAGGGTGCCCGGAGCACTTCTTTCCAGTTGCTCCGCATCCATCGAGCACGTTTTCCAACACGGAATCGACCGCACCGAGCGAGCAGTCCGCCGACACCCCGAGGTCTATGAGGGATTCCCCCGGTAACACGCGAGCGAGTGCCACTCCAGTGCCGCACCCTTCGCCCGACGCTTTCCCGCCGCCCCTTCCCGCCCGCCGCTCCCGATTATTTGCGTTTCGCGAATGACGCGTTCGCTGGTTGTTCCATACCCGATCGGCGGCCGCGCACCTATCGTGGTGGCGTTGGCTGAGCCCGTTCGATGCGTCGAATCCGGACGCCAGCCGGCACTTCCTCGCGATCCTCGCGATTCGCGTCGCACACAAAAACCATCGGACCCGGGCCATGCGCAGGCGCTGCGGCGCACGCGGGCGAACCGGCGTCCACGGAGACGGACATGCAAGCAAACGAGTGGGATACCTCATACGAGTGGAAGGCGGTGACGCTGCTGGCGCTCGGCTTCGGGCTGGTCGGCCTCGACCGCTGGCTCATCGCGCCGCTGTTTCCTTCGATCATGAAGGACCTCGACCTGACCGCACAGGACGTCGGCAACTGCATCGGCGTGCTCGGCCTGTCGTGGGGCATCTTCGCGGCGCTGATGGGCGGTATCTCGGACAAGATCGGCCGCCGGAAGGTGCTGATACCGGCCATCATCGCGTTCTCGCTGCTGTCGGGCTTCTCGGGGCTCGCGGGCGGGCTGCTCGGCCTGATGGCGATTCGCGGGCTGATGGGCGTCGCGGAAGGCTCGTTCTGTCCGACGAGTTTTGCGGCGACCGCCGATGCGTCGCATCCGCGGCGGCGCGGCCTGAACCTCGGCCTGCAGCAAAGCGGCTTCGCGCTGTTCGGCCTCGCGCTGTCGCCGATCATCGCCACGCAGTTGCTCGGTTTCGTGTCGTGGCGCTGGGTCTTCGCGCTCGTGGCCGTGCCCGGCCTGATCCTCGGCGCGATCATGTTCTTCGTGATCCGCGAGCCGAAGGTTGCGAAGGAGGTCGCGTCGGAGCACGCACCCGCGTCGCTCGGGCATGTGCTCAGGAGCCGCAACATTCTCGTCGCGATGGCCGCGCTGTGCTGTGCGATGACGGGCGTCTTCGTGCTCGGCGCGCTGCTGCCGCTGTACCTGACCGATTACCTGTCGCTCGGCACGCAGAAGATGGGGCTCGTCGTGTCCGCGATCGGCTTCGGCGGCTTTCTCGGCCAGTTCGGGTTGCCCGGCCTGTCCGATCTGGTCGGCCGCCGCATCGCCAGCATCGTCGGCTTCGCGGGCACGGCCGTGATGCTCTACGTGTTCCGCGGCCTCGGCCCGCAGCCGCTCGCGCTGTTCGGTGTGCTGTTCGTCGCATCGTTCTTCACGCTCGGGCTGGTGTCGCTGCTGTCCGGGCCGGTAGCGACCGAGGCCGCGCCGGTCGGCCTCGTGTCGACGTCCATCGGCGTGGTGGTCGGCGTTGGCGAGATCTTCGGCGGCGGCATCGCGCCGGCGATGGGCGGCTACGTTGCCGCACACTTTGGCATCCAGAACATTCTGTGGCTGCCGATGGGCTCGGTGCTGCTCGGCATCGTGGTCAGCCTGCTGCTGAAGGAAACCGCACCGGCCGTGCTGCAGCGCCGCGCGGCCGTGCAACCGGGGCTGGCCGCCGGCGAGCAGTCGCGGTAATGCCGGCGAGCGCATACCGGCGCGGGCGTACCTTCGAGCACCGGTGCCGGCGCGCCCGGCGATTGACATCGATTTGGCGACACAGTGACGCCTTTTGCATGACACAGCGCTTCGCCCGCACAGGTAGACTGCCGGTTCCGCTGTCGAAAAAAGGTGCGGTATGGACCGGTTTCTGAGCATCGAGGCATTCGTGAGGGTCGCGGAGGCCAGCAGCTTCGCCGAAGCGGCGCGGCAACTGGGTGTGACGAGTTCGGTCGTGACGAACCGCATCCAGCAGCTCGAGAAGTTCGTCAATGCACCGTTGTTCCACCGCAGCACGCGCCACGTGCGGCTGTCGGAAGTCGGCGAGACGTTCTATCGCGAGTGTGCCGAGGTGGTGGGCCGCGTCAACGAGCTGACGGACCAGATGCGCGAACTGCGCGCCACACCGACCGGCCGGCTGCGCATCCAGATGCTGCCCGGCTTCGCGCTCGATCACTTCGGCGCGCCGCTCGCCGCATTCAATCAGCGCTATCCGGGCATCCAGCTCGACATCATCGTCAACGATCGCGTCGTCGACCCTGTCGAAGAAGGGTTCGACATCGCGTTCCAGATCTTCCCGCCGATTTCCGAGTCGCTGATCGAGCGACGGCTGTTTACGGTCAGGCGTCTCTTCTGTGCCGCGCCAGCGTATGTCGACGCGCATGGTGCACCACAACATCCGCGCGATCTGCTGCAACACACCACGGCGCTGTATTCGGGCTACCCGTCGCGCAACCGCTGGACGATGACGCGCGGGGACGAGGTCGTCGAAATGGAGTTGCCGGGCATGATCCGCTCGAACTCCGTTCATCTGTTGCGCGAGTACGCGTTGACTGGCGGCGGCGTCGTCTGCCTGCCGACGCTCGTGGCGAGCGACGCGCTCGTCGCGGGCCGCCTGGTGCCGATCCTGACCGACTACCAGCTCGCGCCGCTGAGCTTCGCCGCCGTTTATCCCGCGACGCAGCGACAGGCGTTGAAGGTGAGAGCGTTGGTCGAATTCCTCGCCGAATACATCGGCGACGAATCGCCGTGGGATCTGCCGCTGCTGGCGCGCGGCTGGGTGCGTTGACCCGCGCGGATTATTCGCGAAACGCAAATGCCGTAATCGTCGTCCGTTGCCTTGTTGCTGGTGTTCGTTGCCCCTAGAGTGGAATCCAACAAGCGGTTCAACTCAGGAGACAGCAATGACCAGCACGGCATTCCACACCGTCTTCGGTTCGCTCGATGGTTACCGGAAGGGCGAGATCGAAATCACCAGCGGCAGCGCGCAGCACTACGCCTTCTCGAACGTCTTCGAGGTGGCGTCGAAGTCGGCCCCTTACGAAAAGGTCGTCGCCGGCAAGAACCTCGAATACGTGATCGAAGTGTTGCGGACCGACGGGCAGTCGCCGTGGTTCGCGTGCGCGCACGACGAGTTCGCGATCCAGATGGACGGCGAAGTCCGCATCGACTTCATCAAGCTCGACGATCCGCCGCAATCGGGCCGCGGCACCGTGCGCGCGGGCGCGCATCCGGCCGGCCGAAACATGGGGTACGTCGTGTTGCGTAAAGGGCATCAGGCGCTGCTGCCGGCCGGTTGTGCGTATCGCTTCACCGCGAGCCGGCCGGGCGTCGCGCTCGTCCAGACCGTGCTCGGCGAGCTGTCCGTCGAGAAGTGGGCCGAGATCTGCCTGCACTGACCTTCCGACCGCATTCGACTATTCCAGGAGACACGTAATGGCCACCCTCGAGACCCTCGACCTTTCTACCGGCTTTGCCGCCGATCTGGTGCGATCGACCGAAGCCGATGCCGTCACCGGCTACCGCCGCTTTCAGCTTGGCGAATTCGCCTTCCAGCGCGACGAATATTTCGTGAAGATCAGCTGGCCCGCGAAAGGCCAGACCCGCACGCATGCGATGCCGGCGGACGCGTTCCTGCGCGCGATGATGCGCGACGTCGCATGGGGCTTCTTCTACGGCTGGGTGAATTTCGACCACGTATTCGGCACGCGCAATCACTACGGCAAGGTCGACATGTATGCGGGCACCTTCAACGGCATCCTGAAGGACGCCGGCGTCGACTACACCGAGACCTTTGACACGCCGACGATCATGGCGACCTTCAAGGCGATGCTGCACGACTGGACCAACGAAGGCTTCGACCCGTTCGCGGCGCCCGAGGAAACGGGCACGGCGTTCGGCCGCAAGCACGGCGAGAACGGCGCGGCGATCGAGCGCACGCGCATCGCGACGCGCCGCATGCCGGGCCTCGAGGGCGACTCGCCGCTGCGCGACGAGCTGCCGGTCAACCGCGCGTTTCTCGACGTGACGCAGGACGAACCGGAAGTGCATGTCGAGCCGGGCTTCGACGGCGAACTGCACGCGTTCAACCTGTTCAAGTACCTGTCGCGCTCGGACGTGACGTGGAATCCGTCGGTCACGTCGGTGTGCGGGCGCAGCCTGTTTTGCCCGACCACCGAGGAATTCATCCTCCCGGTGTTCCACGGCAACGATCGCGTCGAATGGTTCCTGCAACTGTCCGACGAAATCGTGTGGGACATCGGCGACAAGAACACCGGCGCGCCGCGTGCGCGCATCACGATGCGGGCCGGCGACATCTGCGCGATGCCGGCCGATATCCGGCATCAGGGCTATTCGACGAAGCGCTCGATGCTGCTGGTCTGGGAAAACGCGACGCCGGATCTGCCGCAACGCTACGAGAGCGGCGAGCTCGCGCCGTACCCGATCGCGTTCTAGGCCGCGCGTCAGTTGCAGCTTCCGCTTTTGCTTTTGCGATACACCGAGGACGATTCATGCAAACCCAACTCTTCATCGACGGGCGCTTCGTCGACGCCGTCGATCGCGGCACGATCGACGTGCTGAACCCGCACGACGGCTCCGTCATCACGAAGATCGCGGCGGCCACCGCGGCGGACGTCGATCTGGCCGTCGAAGCCGCGGCGCGCGCCTTCCCGACCTGGTCGGCGATGCCGGCCGCCGAGCGCGGCCGTCTGCTGCTGCGCCTGGCCGATGCGATCGAAGCCAACGCGGACGCGCTGGCGCAGCTCGAATCGCTGGACACCGGCCACCCGATTCGCGATTCGCGTGCGCTCGACGTGCCGCGCACGGCGGCCTGCTTTCGCTATTTCGGCGGCATGGCCGACAAGCTGCAAGGCTCGGTGATCCCGGTCGAGACCGGTTTCCTGAACTACGTGCAACGCGCGCCGATCGGCGTCGTCGGCCAGATCGTGCCGTGGAATTTTCCGTTGATGTTCACGAGCTGGAAGATGGGGCCGGCGCTCGCCGCCGGCAACACGGTCGTGCTCAAGCCGTCGGAAATCACGCCGCTGTCGACGCTGCGCATCGTCGAGCTGATGGCCGAGGTCGGGTTTCCTGCCGGCGTCGTCAACATCGTGCCCGGCTACGGGCATACGGCCGGCCAGCGGCTCGCCGAACATCCAGGCGTCGGCAAGATCGCGTTCACCGGGTCGACGGCGACGGGCCGGCGCATCGTCGAAGCGTCGCAGGGCAACCTGAAGCGCGTGCAACTGGAACTGGGCGGCAAGGGCGCCAACATCGTGTTCGACGATGCCAACCTCGACGCGGCCATCAACGGCGCCGCGTGGGCGATCTTCCACAACCAGGGGCAGGCCTGTATCGCGGGGTCGCGCCTGGTGCTGCACGAACGCATCGCGGACGCGTTCCTCGAACGCTTCGTCGCGCTCGCCTCGTCGATCCGGATCGGCAATCCGCTCGATCCGGATACCGAAATGGGGCCGCTCACGTCGAAGCAGCACCTCGATCGCGTGCTGTCGTATGTCGACGTCGCGCGCGAGCAGGGCGGCCGCGTGCTGACCGGCGGCAGCGCACCGCAGGACCCGGCGCTCGCCAATGGCTACTACGTGCGCCCGACGATCATCGAGGCGAAGCGTGCGACCGACCGTGTCGCGCAGGAGGAAGTGTTCGGCCCGTTCGTCACCGTGCTGCGCTTCGGCAGCGACGACGAAGCGCTGGCCATCGCCAACGCAACCGAATACGGGCTCGGCAGCGGCCTGTGGACCAACGACCTGTCGCGTGCCCACCGGATGGCGGCGCGGATCGACGCAGGCATGTGCTGGATCAACTGCTACAAGCGCGTCAATCCGGGCAGCCCGTTCGGCGGCGTCGGCAAGTCGGGCTACGGCCGCGAGATGGGCTTCGAGGCGATGCACGACTACACGGAAGCGCGCTCGGTGTGGGTCAACGTCGACGGCAACGTGCCGCCGCATTTCAAGCGCTGAGGCTCGTATGGAGCGCTTCGTCTATCAGGGCACCCCGTCGCGCGTGGTCTTCGAATGGGGCGCGCTGGCCCGGCTGCCGGACGAGCTGTCGGCGCTCGGCGCACGCCGCGCGCTCATCCTCTCCACGCCCGAACAGCAGCCGCTCGCCGATCGCGTGAAGGACGTGCTGGGCGAGCGGGCGGCCGGCGTGTGCGCGCAGGCCGTGATGCACGTGCCGGTCGAAGTCGCACGCGCGGCGTGCGAGACGGCCGCCGAACTGGGCGCGGACTGTTGCATCGCGGTCGGCGGCGGTTCGACGATCGGGCTGGGCAAGGCCATCGCGCTCCAATCGTCGCTACCGATCCTCGCCGTGCCGACGACCTATGCCGGCTCGGAGATGACGCCGATCTACGGGCTCACCGAAGATCGGTTGAAGCGCACCGGGCGCGATGCGCGCGTGCTGCCGCGGACCGTGATTTACGACCCTTCGCTGACGGTGTCGTTGCCGCCAGCCATTTCGGCGGCGTCCGGTGTCAATGCGATGGCGCATGCGGTCGAGGCGCTCTACGCGGAAGATGCAAACCCGGTCATCAGCTTGATGGCCGAAGAATCGATCCGTGCGCTCGGCGAAGCGTTGCCCGTCGTCGTGCGCGATCCGCAAGATCGTGCGATGCGCAGCCGCGCGCTGTATGGCGCGTGGCTCGCCGGCACCTGCCTCGGTGCGGTCGGCATGGCGTTGCATCACAAGCTCTGCCACACGCTCGGCGGCACGTTCAACCTGCCGCACGCGCAGACGCACGCGGCGATGTTGCCGCATACCGCGCATTACAACCACGCCGCTGCGCCCGATGCGCTGCGTCGCGTCGCGCGGGCGCTGGGCGGGCGCGATGCGGCGGAAGCCGGGCCGCTGCTGTTCAGGCTCAACGCGCAGCTCGGCATCGCGCCGGCGCTCGCCGATATCGGGATGCCGCAGCAGGGGCTCGACGAAGCAGCCGATCTGGCATGCAGGAATCCGTATGCGAACCCGCGGCCGATCGAACGCGCGGCGATTCGCGCGTTGCTTCAGCACGCATGGGAAGGACGCGCGCCGCATTGAGCGGCCGGATGGGCGAACGGAGAACGACGTGATGACTCACCAGATCGGCCTGCACGGCCTGTACCGCGAAGCGATGTCCGGCTTCATCCTCGATCGGAGCTGATCGCCATGGCGCGTTTTTTCGCGGTGTTTGCCACCGACCAACCGGGCATGCGTGACGTGCGCGACCGCATGCGCCCGATTCACCGGAGCTATCTGCGCTCGGCGGCCGAGCACGGCGTGTATGTGCGGCTCGGCGGCCCGACGCTGGACCCGCAAGGCGACGCGATGAACGGCACGCTGCTCGTCATCGAGGCGGACGATATCCATGCGGTGATGCGGTTCGTCGGCAACGACCCGTATGTGAAGGAGGGCCTGTTCTCGCACGTCGAGGTGCGTCCGTGGGACTGGAGCCTCGGCAATCCCGAGCAAAGGGTGTGAGCGATGGAAGCGAAACAGCTGTGCCGCGTGGCCGATGTGCCCGATGGTGGCGCGCGAGTCGTCGACGCAGCGTGTATCGGTCAGCCCATTATCGTGGTGCGGCGTGGCGCGCAGGTGTGGGCGTACGTGAATCGTTGCCCGCACTTTTCGGTGCCGCTCGATTTCGTGCCGGGCACTGTGTCCTGCTACCGGTCGCAGGTGTTGATGTGTGCGCATCACAGTGCGTTGTTCCGGTTCGATGACGGCGTGTGTATCGACGGGCCCTGCACGGGGGCCGGGCTGGAAACCGTGGCCGTCGAGGTGGATGCATCCGCGTGGATCGTCTTTCGGGGCGCTTGATTTCGCGGATTTGGAATGCTTGCGCGTCGATGCAGGTTCACTGGAAATTTTTCGAATTGATCAATCAGTAAAACTAATTTCTGGTGTTGATGTGACTGCCTGAATCAAGGCGATTTTCTACAAAGCAATGAGCGAACACCCGCCCCGCGACGGGTGACGGACTCGTATTTTCATAAAAAAGACGGAGACGACATGAAACTCAGGTTGGGTGTATTGGCGATGCTCGCCGTGGCACAAGGCGCGTGGGCGCAAAGCAGCGTGACGATGTTCGGGCTGATCGACTCCGGCATCACGTACGTCAGCAACGAGGGCGGCGGAAAGAACGTCAAGTTCGACGACGGCATATTCGCGCCCAACCTGTTCGGCCTGCGCGGTACCGAGGATCTCGGCGGCGGATATCGCGCGACGTTCGCGCTCGTGAACCAGTTCTCGATGGCGAACGGGAGCATCGTCGGGACCGGGATTTTCGGGCGCAACGCCTACGTGGGCATCGAGAGCGACCGGTTCGGCAGTATCACGCTGGGCAATCAGTACGACTTCATGGTGGATGCGCTCTTTTCAAGGGGCAACGCGATTTCGCGGGACATTTCCGGCTTGTACGGCTTTCGGAACGGCCCGTTCCAGCGTCTTGCGCTGCCGGGCAATCCGACCGGCGCGTTCGACTGGGACCGCACGGCCGGCAGCAAGCCGATCGCGAATTCGGTCAAGTACAGCTCGCCGACGGTCGCGGGTTTTTCTGGCGGCGTGATGTATGCGTTCGGCGGCGTGGCCGGCTCGGTCGGTGCGGACAACGCCGTCAGCGCCGGCGTGAACTACGAGCTGGGGGCTTTCGGCGTGGGCGCGGCCTATACGAACGAAAAGTACGGCCCGGCGCCGGGCGTGCCGTCGACCAGCGTGCGCAACTGGGGTGTCGGCATGCACTACGACTTTGGTGTCGTGACCGCGAAGGCGCTGATGACCACCGTGCGCAATTCGTTCAACGATGCGGGCGTGTGGATGGCCGAGGCAGGCGGCTTGTGGCGGATCAGGCCGGATATCGTGCTGGGCGCGAAATACATGTACATGAAGGGCAATGAAGCGGTGAACGACAACCATGCGCATCAGATCAGCGTCGCGCTTCAATACCTGTTGTCGAAGCGGACGATGGTGTATGTGTCGGCGGATTGTCAGCGCGCGAATGGCGGCGCGAATGCGCAGGTGAATGGCGTGCTGGACCCGAACGGGGCATCGAGTTCCGCGACTCAGGCGGTCGCGCGGATGGGGTTGCATACGGTGTTTTGACGGGGCGGCGGTGCCGCGCTTCAGATGCGCCGTGGTGCGTCGCGTATGCGACGCCTATCGTTGGGCGGATCAAACGGAAAACGGGCCAGGCGGCCCGTTTTCTTTTCGACTTTTACTGCGTTTGCGATTGCCATACTCGCTTACGCGAGACTCATGACGACGCCGTTGCTTGCGCCGAAGTAGTCCTTGACCACCCGTTTCGGCAAGGCCGTACGGGTCAGTTCCGACAGATTGCGCAGGAGAGGGACGTCGCCGCCGCTCGCCTGCAGCGTCATTCCGCCCAGGGCGAAACAGGCGACGGCGTCCTCCAGTGTGCCTTGCTTCATGATTTCGGTAATGCGATTGACATTTCCGCGCAATTTAATGCCTTCCGCGATGCCGAGTTTGCTCATATTTGCCTCTTTTTCTAGAGAAGGTTGGCCACGAGTGTGACTGGAGCGACTTTAGGCCATGGCGTCGTTTTCGAGCAGCCATGCTAAAGTGATTGCATGGTTGATAAACTGAAAGCGCGCACCGAGCCCCTGTTTGCTCGTATCCCGGTGAGTCTCAAGCGGAATCTGGTCGCGTCGGCGAAGGCGCGGGGAGCGAGCGTAGGGCAGGAGCTCGCGCGACTTCTCGAAGAACGTTTTGACTCGGGTCTGTCGGCGTCGTTACAGCGTCGGGTCGATGAGTTCGGGCAAGCTCAAAGGGCCGAGCGAGCAGTTTGGCTGGAGAAATACCAGATATTTCTGGAGGCGCATTTACTGGAATGTGTAACGGCGGCACAAAAGGGCGATATTTCCGCGCTCGTCAAGCTTGGTAATGATGTTCGAGCGGCTCGGAGAAATCGTCAACGTGGTCTTGCCGGGTTGAACTCCAGAATTGAAGCGCGAAAGCGCGAGTCGTTACAGGAACAGGCGGCAAAGGACGAAGTGGCGAGGGTTCGACAAAATTTCGCATTCGACACAGGTGGGCCTATCGAGGATTTTCAACTGCCTCCCGAGGAGCGTCGGCGGAGAAATCTGATCGCGCAGTTGGAAAAAATGCCGGTCGGTACTAAAAAGGATCTGGCTTTGCGGCTTGGATGGCGCTCCATGTCCCGCGTAAGTCATATATTGACGCCAAAAGGGAAGAAAGGGCATCGGCCGATTTCCGCCGCGCTCGCAAAGGAAATTGCAGAAATTCTCGAAATCGATGTCGAGGTACTAAACAAGATTGAGCGCGATCGGGACCTTGCGGAAATCACTCACCATGTCAGCAAGCTGGAGAAGCTCGTCGATGACATTGCCAAAGTCGGACCTCGTTCCAAGTGAATGACGGGGCGTCGAGTTCCGCGAGTCAGGCGGTCGCACGGATGGGGTTGCATACGGTGTTTTGACGGGGCGCACTGCGATATTCCTTAAAGGCGCGGGGGCGACACAGGCTCGCCCTGCGTCGATATTTCCCACGATCTGCATTTCCCGCACAGTCCGCAAAGCGATGATTTTTTCCTGGTAAGTGAGCGGTAAGTCGACTGGTCCTACAGTAGCCCCCGTTTCGACCCTCGACTCCAGGAACGATTGTGAAAATTGCCTCTCGCCGCGCACGCCCGTTATGGCTGATTGCCGCTTCATTTGCACTTTCATCTGCTTCCGCGTGGGCGGACGAGGGCGCGAGCCCGCCCGATCCCGACAATACGGGGCTGACTATCCTCAACAACGCGACGAACGTCACGCACTGGGGATTGGGCGCCGGCGTCGGCATCGAGCCGTCGGCCTACAGGGGCGACGGCACCCGTGTATTGCCTTTTCCGCTGGTCTACTTCGACAACAAATGGGTGCAGGCCATCGGCACCACGGTCGATCTGAAAATCGGCAGCTGGAGTGGCGTCAATCTCGCGTTTCGTGGCCAGTTCTCGCTGTTCGACGGATACAAGGGCTCGGACGCGCCGATCCTCAACGGCATGGAAAATCGCAAGGGCGCGTTCTGGTACGGCCCTGCACTGTCATGGAGCACCGGCTTCGGCACGTTGTCGGGTAGCTTCCTGCTCGGCGGAAACAAGGGCGAGCGCGCGAAGATCGGCTTCGAGAAGGCGTTCGCCGTCGGCGCATTTTCGATCGCGCCACATGTCGGCGTGGAATGGCTGAGCAACAAATACGTCGACTACTATTACGGCGTGCGACCATCCGAGGCGCGTGCCTGGCGCGCCGCCTACAGCGCGGGTTCGGCCGTGAACGTGTCGGCCGGCACGCGTGTCGACTACCGGCTGACGAAGCAGCAGACGATGTTCGTGGACGTGGGCGTGTCGCGTCTCGGCGACGGCATCACCGACAGTCCGCTCGTCGGCAGGCGGTTCATTCCCGAGGCCCGGATCGGCTACATGTATCGGTTCAAGTGAGTGCGAGCATGCCAAGAGTGGCGATTGTCGAGGATCACGAGCGCCTGGCCGGCCTGTTGTCCCAGGCGTTGGCCGCGGCGGGAATAGAATCCGACCGGTTCGGCAATGCTCGGGAAGCTGCTTACGGTGTCGACCGGGCCGATTACGCGCTGCTGATCATCGATCGCGGATTGCCCGACGGAGACGGTCTGGCGTTCTTGCGGACGCTGCGCGCGGCGGGGCGCATGATGCCTTGCCTGATGCTGACGGCACGCGACGCGTTGCATGACCGCATCGACGGACTCGAAAGCGGCGCCGACGACTATGTGACCAAGCCGTTCGAAATGAGCGAACTCGTCGCCCGCGTCCGTACGCTGATGCGGCGTCCGGCGCTGCTCACGACGCTCGTCGCGTCGTTCGCGGACGTGACCGTGGACCCGCCCCAGCGGGCGATGCGCTGTGGCGACCGGACGGTATTGCTGGCCCCGGCCGAGCTGCAGATCATGCTTTGCCTGATCGAAGCGGCGGGCCGGACCGTCCGGCATTCGAACCTCGAGCATGCCGCATGGGGGCTCGCGGAAGCGGTCACGCCGAACGCGCTCGAGGTGACCGTGCACCGCTTGCGCAAGAAATTGACGGCGATCGGCGCAACGATGCGGCTCACCAATATCCGCGGCGCCGGCTTCGCGCTGCGGGACGCGTGACGATGCTTCGCCGCGTGTCGCACGTGGCTACTCCCTCGTAAGAAAACCGCCATGTTCCGTCATTGGGTCCTGCGTCTGTCGACGCGTCTGTGGGTGACCAACGTTGCCGCGTTCGCCATCAGCCTGGCGTTGCTGTCCGCGCTTTCCGTCTATTTTCTGGATCGATATCCCGAGTTCCTGGGACGGCGCCAGCAGATGGAGAGCATCCGTCATATCGTGGCCGGGATGCGTTTCGATGCGGCCGGGCGGCCGGCATCCGTGCGATTGGGCGAGCATCCGGCGGTGATGTTCCGGCTCTTGCCGGCCGACGTGAAGTATCGCGTGCTCGATGCGACGGGGAAGGTGTTGCTGGCGTCGGTGCCTTCGAGCGACGATCGACCGTGGCTGACAGAGGACCTCGCGACGGTGGCAGGCAAGGTGCTGCCCACCACGATCGACGGCAAGGCATACGCGGTCGCGACGCAGCGCGCGTTGAACGGGAGCGTCGTCTATTACGTGCAGGTGGCGCACAGCGACCAACTCGTCGATGCGCTCGTCAGGACGCGGATCGATCCGATACCGAAGACCGTCGTTTATGTGCTGGTCATTGCGACCGTCATTTTCGGACTGACGCTGCCGTTGACGATCAGCCATGTGCTGAAGCCGTTGCGGGAGGTATCGCGTGCCGCGCGGGAAATCGAGCCGCGCAATCTGAAGACGCGGCTGTCGTCGGCGGGGATTCCCAGCGAGATCAAGCCGCTGATCGATGCATTCAATGACGCGCTGACCCGGCTCGAGAATGGCTTTGCGGTGCAGCAGCAGTTTCTGGCCGACGCCGCGCACGAGTTGCAGACGCCGCTCACGCTGGTCAGAGGGCAGATCGAGCTGCAACCGGACATTAGCCAGAAGGCGCTTTTGCTTCGCGAGATCGATTTGATGGCGCGGCAGGTCAAGCAACTGCTGCATCTGGCTGAAGTCAGCGAAGCGCAGAACTTCAGTTTCGGGGATGTGAATGGTGCCGACGTCGCGCGGGACGTCGTGAGCTTGCTGGCCGGCAAGGCCGATGCGAAGCAGGTGACGCTTCATATCGAAGCGCGCGATTCCGCGTCGCCGATACGGGCGGATGGCGGGGCGCTTTTCATCCTGCTCAAGAACCTGCTCGAGAATGCGATCAATGCGTCGCCGTCGGGCGGGGTCGTGGTGCTGACTGTTCTTGATACGGCGATTCATGTCGAAGATGAAGGGCCGGGGATTCGGCGGGAACATCTTCCGCTGGTCTTCGATCGATACTGGCGGGCGCCGGATTCGCGGTATGACGGTGCGGGGCTCGGGCTGGCGATCTGCAAGGAGATTGCCGAGGCCCATCAATGGAAGCTGACGGTCGATGTGCTGGCGACGGGGACGCGGTTCAGTGTGTGGTTTTCGTCGGATATGACGGGATTCCGACCCTCATACTAGGCGCTCGGTGGAGGTGGGGCGGGCGGGGGCGCCTGTCCCGCCGAAGTGCTGCTTTTCACAGACTCCTTGTTCGCCGTCGATTTTTCGATATAATGAATCCACGTTCGGAATGTCGAACGTGAGAAATCAAGCATCCAGAGTCGGGTTTCCCGACGCCAACCTGCCCTCCCGGGCAAGGTGGACGCCCTCGAGGCGATGCGGCCGATTGACGGCAACGAAACGGGAGCAGCATGGCTGGCACCGGTTCGATAACCATTCATCCGGAGCAACCATGAGCCAAGTTTCCTCCGCTTCCCATCAGACGGTCTGTGAAGACTGGTCGCATTTTCTTCCCGGTTTCACTTTGACGCATACGGTTCATCTCGTTTCGAGACGGAATCCGGGCATCGTTTCGACCGCGGCGGCCGTGCTCGAAGGGGAAACGGCTACGGTCGATCGGTGGGCCATCACGCGCTGTGGCGACGTTCTCGAACAAAAAATCGTGCTCGGTGAAATGACGGAAGGGCAGGCGGTAAGGCTGCGTGAGCGGCTTGCGGCGGTGGAGGGGGTGCTACGGACGAGGGTGGAGCATCATTTCGTTCGGGGCCGATCAGCGGCGGCCTGACATGTGCAGGAGCGGTCGTCAGACGATGCGTTCGCGCAGTCGAAGTGTACCTTCGCAAATAAGCTTGTCCCTGAGCTCTGTTCGGCTCAGGGCATTCCTTGAGGTAGGCAACGTTTGAGTGAAGCTCGTAAGGTAACCGGTACCGCTGCCGTCAGTAGCCGGCTAAAGATCACGACGACAATCTCGGGGCAATACGGAACGATTGAAATTCACGGTTTCTAAGTGTATCCGATATGATCGCGATCACTACATCCGACGAGAGACGCCGTGGAACTGAATCTTGCATCACTCCAAAACCAACTTGCGTTAATTGACTTGATGTCTCGGCCATCTCGTGGTCAGGCATCTGGCATGCTTGAACAATTAGTGCTCAAGCATGAGAATATAAAAATTAAGATGTATCAAGAAAAACAACATGCTAGGGCGCATTTTCATGTCGATTACGGTAAAAACAATCATGTCGCGACATATGCTATAGACACAGGCGAGAGAATCGAGGGAACCCTCGATCGCAAATACGACAAGTCGGTTTCGGCGTGGGCGGCAGCGAACCGGGAGAACTTGATGGCGGTGTGGCGTGCACTCCAGTCCGGTACCCCTGAATCACCGTTCATTCAGTCGCTTTCCGCTATGTAGCACGGATCAATCTCTACAATTGATAGCGAAACTGCTCAAGCTCCGTTTCTTGATCTACGGCGGAATTTCCTAGCCATTTAGGCGGTGAATCGACTTTCGATGTTGTGGGATTCCGGCGACGTGTTACGACGTTGTTGAAGTTCGAGCATGCAGCGAGGCGCGATAGGACAACATCTTTGTAAACCACCACGAAAGGGCGGAAAACGCCCCTCACTCCACCGTCACCGACTTAGCCAAATTCCTCGGCTTATCAATATCCGTCCCCCTTGCGAGCGCCGCGTGATACGCCAGCAACTGCATCGGCACCGTATGCAAGATCGGCGACAACGGCCCGTAGTACTCGTTAAGCCGAATCACCTCGATCCCCTCACTCGGCACGATCCCACAGTCAACATCCGCAAACACAAAAAGCCGCCCATTCCGCGCACTGACCTCATGCATGTTCGATCGCAGCTTTTCAAGCAACATGTCATTCGGCGCAACCGCGATCACTGGCATTTCATTGCTGACGAGCGCCAGCGGCCCATGCTTCAACTCCCCCGCCGGATAAGCCTCCGCGTGAATATAGGAAATCTCCTTCATCTTCAGCGCGCCTTCCAATGCGATCGGATAATGCATCCCGCGCCCGAGAAACAGCATGTTGTCGCGCCTCGCGAGCAACTCCGACCACGCCATGATCTGCGGCTCCAGCGCGAGCACCTTCGACATCGCATCGGGCAGATGCCGCAGCGCCCGCAGATGTTCCTTCTCCTCGTCGTCACTCAACCGCCCGCGCACCTGCGCCAGTGACAACGTCAGCAGGAACAGCGCAACGAGCTGCGTCGTAAACGCCTTCGTCGAAGCGACACCGATCTCGACCCCCGCACGCGTCACGAACTGCAGTGCACATTCGCGCATCAGCGCACTCGTCGCCACGTTGCAGATCGCGAGCGTGTGCATCATCCCGCTGCGTTTCGCGACATGCACGGCGCCGAGCACGTCGGCCGTCTCGCCGCTCTGCGACACCGCAACCACCAGCGTGCGCGGATTCGGCACGCTGTCGCGATAACGAAACTCGCTGGCAATCTCGACGCTGGCCGGCAGCTTCGCGATGCTCTCGATCCAGTACTTCGCGGTCAGCGCCGCGTGATAGCTGCCGCCGCACGCGAGCAGCAGCACCGAATCGACGTCATTGAACACACGCCAAGCGCCGTCGCCGAACAGCTCGGGCATGATCGACGAAACGTCGAGCAGCGTATCGGCCACGGCCTGCGGCTGCTCGAAGATCTCCTTCTGCATGTAGTAGCGATACGATCCGAGATCGGCCGCGCCGCTATGCGCGGCGACGCGTTGCACCGCGCGCTCGACGCGCTGGCCAGCCGCGTCGACGATCCAGTAGCGATGCAGTTGAATGTCGGCGACGTCGCCGTTCTCCAGATAGGCAATGCGATCGGTGATACCCGACAGTGCAATCGCGTCGGACGCCAGAAAATTTTCGCCTTCGCCGACTCCGACGACGAGCGGCATCCCGTCGCGTGCGCCGACGATCCGGTGCGGCTCGTCGCGGCACATCACCGCGATCGCATAGCTGCCGCGCAGTCGCGCGACCGCACGCCGAACGGCCTCGAACAGGTCGCCGTCGTACAGGTGGTCGATCAGGTGCGCGATCGCCTCGCTGTCGGTCTGGCTCGCGAACACATAGCCGTGCGTCTGCAATTCCGCACGTAGTTGATCGCAGTTCTCGATGATCCCGTTGTGCGACAGCGCGATGCGCGCATTGGCGTCGCTCGGCGAGAAGTGCGGATGCGCGTTGAGCGTGACGGGGGCGCCATGAGTGGCCCAGCGCGTATGCGCGATGCCCGTGTAACCGGACAACGCCTGATCGGCGATCTCACGCTGCAGGTTCGCGACGCGATCGACGCTGCGGGCGCGCGCCAGCGCGCGGTCGCGGTAGACCACGACGCCGCACGAATCGTAGCCGCGGTATTCGAGCCGCTTCAGGCCATCGACCAGGTTCGGCAGGATGTCCCGCTGGGCAACCGCCCCGACAATTCCACACATATCGCGCTCCGTAAATGTCCTGTCTGGATCAGTGAGAGCGATGGTAGAGCCGGTGAAATGGAATTAAATTTCAAAAAACAAATAAATATGAAACTAACGGATGATAGTCTATCATGTTGAAATTAAATTTCACTCTCTGATCGGAAGGAGTGGCCGATGGCCGGCATCACCCTCGACGAACTCGATCTGCGCATCCTCGCGATCCTGCAGGACGACGCGTCGGTGTCCAACCTGCAACTCGCCGAGCGCGCGCTGTCATCGCCGCCTACCTGCATGCGTCGTGTGCGCCGGCTGACGGAAGCCGGCGTGATCCGTCGGCAGGTCGCGGTGCTCGATCCGGTCGCGATCGGCACGGCCGTCACCGCGCTGATCGAGATCAGCCTCGACCGGCAGACGGCCGAAGACTACGACGCGTTCGAAGCGTACGTGTGCGCGGAACCGGCCGTTACGCAGTGCTATCGCGTGTCGCCGGGGCCCGATTTCGTCGTGATCGCCGATCTGGCCGACGTTGCCGAATACGACGAATTCGCGCGGCGGCTGTTCACCGGCGCGTCGAACGTCCGCAACGTGCGAACGTTTTTTTCGACGCATCGCGCGAAATTCGAAGCGAACGCGCGGGTCGCGCACGCGATGCGCAAACGCACATGACGTAAGTCCACCGTGTCGTTCGTCCGGCATCACGCGGCGGTGGCCGCGTCCGCCAGTTGCAGCGGCTTGCCGTATCCGAAGCAATGCGCGGGCTCGGGAAACACGCGCTGCCGCACGTCGTGAGCGTACTGGCGGATCGCGTCGCGCATCACCGCGTTCGCATCCGCGTAGCGCTTCACGAAGCGCGGCGTGTACGCATCGAACGCGCCGATCATGTCCTCGGTCACGAGCACTTGCCCGTCGCACGCGGGCGATGCGCCGATGCCGATCGTCGGGATCGTCAGCGTTTCGGTCAGGTGGCGCGCGAGCGCTTCGGCGGTGCCTTCGATGACGACGCTGAACGCGCCGGCCCGCTCGGCCGCACACGCGGCGTCGAACACCTGCGCGGCCGAACGCGGGTCCATGCCCTGCGCGCGGAAGCCGCCCGCCGCGTTGGCCTGCTGCGGCATGAGGCCGACATGCGCCATCACCGGAATGCCGCGATCGGTCAGGAAGCGGATGGTGTCGGTCATCTCGCAGCCGCCTTCGAGCTTCACGGCCTGCGCGCCGGTTTCGGCGAGCAGCCGCGCGGCAGAGCGATACGCTTGCGCGGGCGATTCCTGGAACGTGGAGAACGGCAGGTCAACGACGACGCACGCCTGCGCGGCGCCGCGCACGACGGCCGCCCCATGTGCAATCATCATGTCGAGCGTGACGCGCAGCGTATCGGGCATCCCGTACAGCACCATGCCGACGGAGTCGCCGACGATGATCACGTCGGCCACTTCATCGACGAGCTTCGCCATCGGCGCGGAGTACGCGGTCAGCGACACGAGGCTGCCGATGCCTTTGGTCGAACGGATCGCGGTGACGGTCTTGCGGGTGATGCGGGTATGAGCGCTCATGGGCGGAAGCCGTGTGAAAAAGGGAGCCGCCACGGTAGCATCGCGTGCGTTCGTGCAATGACCTTCGGAGGACGTCTTATGTTGCTGGCGGGACAACCCGGCGACCCTTACGCAGTGCCGCCGATGACGCGCCTGCCGAGGCCGCTGTACGTGCGCGCGTTCGGCATTCCCGGCAACGTGAGCGTCGACGCGCACAGTCATCCGTGGGCGCAGTTGATGTATGCGACGAGCGGCGTGCTCGAGGTGTCGACGCCGTCGGGCCGGCAACTGCTGCCGCCGCACTATGCGATGTGGATTCCGCCACACGTGCCGCACGCGGTGTCGACGCGCGATTGCGTCGCGTTCCACAGCCTGTATCTCGACGCAGCCCTCGCGCGCGGCGACGTGAACGACGATTGCACGATCCTCTGCATGACGCCGCTGCTGCGTGAGCTGGTGATCGCGACCGGCGAGTTGCCGGTGAATTACGACGAGGCGGGGCCCGACGGTGCGCTCGTGTGCCTGATCGCGGACCGGATCGCGCGCATGCAGCCGGCGCCGCTCACGGTGCCGCTGCCGCGCGATCCGCGCCTGCTGAAAATCGCGCGCGCGTTGCATGCGGCGCCGGGCGATACGCGCAGTCTCGACGAATGGGGCCATCAGGTCGGCGCGACGCGGCGCACGCTGTCGCGGCTGTTCCGGCAGGACACGGGGTTGTCGTTCACGGAATGGCGGCAGGGCGTGCGGCTGCTCGCGTCGTTGCCGCTGCTCGATGCAGGCGAGCCGATCGGCACGGTGGCCGCACAACTGGGTTACGACTCGACGTCGTCGTTCATCGCGCTGTTCCAGGCGAAATTCCGCATGACGCCCGGCGCATATGCGAAGCGTGAAGCGCGCCGGCCGGTGCTGCCCGCGTGACGCGCTTCGTCGATCAGAACGCGAGCGCCTGCTGCATCGGATGATGCGCGCCGCGTGAAAGTTCTGCGCCTTCGAGCGACAGCAGCGCACGTTTGCGCTCGATGCCGCCCGCATAGCCGGTCAGGCTGCCCGATGCGCCGACCACGCGATGGCATGGCACGATGATCGATACCGGATTGCGGCCGACCGCACCGCCCACGGCGCGTGCGCCGCTCATCGGCAGCCCGACGCGTTCGGTGATGTCGCCATACGACACGAGTTCGCCGAACGGAATTGCGAGCAGTTCCTGCCATACCCGTCGCTGAAACGCGGTGCCGCGCAGGTGGATCGGTACCGAGAACGTGTCGCGCGCGCCGGTGAAGTATTCGGCGATTTCCTCTGCGACCCGACGTGCGATCGGCGACGTGGCGAGCGTGTGCGCGTCGTTCAGGATCGCAAGCGACGGGAAGTATTTCTGGCCGACGAAGTACAGGCCCGTGAGCGCATCGTCCTCGATGCGTACGGCGATGTCGCCCAGCGGGCTCGGAATCAGGTGAGCGGGAGTCATCGCAATCCATCTCCATGAAGGCGCCACACATGCAGTGCGGCATACGCGCGCCACGGCGCCCAACGTGCCGCATGCGGCGCTGATGATGGCACGCGCGTGCGGTCGGTGCGCTCGGGGCGGGCGGGCAGCAACGCGTCGTCGGCGGGGAACGCGTTCGGCCATGCCATCGCACGCATCGCGACGTACTGCACCGCGCGTTCGTCGAAGCCGGGCAGCGCGCGCAGCGCGGCGAGCGTCGCATCGAGCGGCGCCATCGGTTCGAGCGCGAGCGTGCCGTCGTCGACAGCACGGGCGAGCGACACGATCGCATGCGCCATGTCTCGCTCGATGCCGATCGTTTCGAGGGCCGAAGGCGGCAGTGCGGCTAGTGTCGCGGCGCAGGGCAGGGCGTGCGTGAGGCCGGGCGGCGCACCGTCGACCGAGTGACCGAAGCGCTCAGCGATCCGTGCGAGCAACGGCGTATCGGCCTGCGCCGCCGCCAGCTGCTCGCCCGCGATCGCACGGATCGCGATCTCCAGACCGTCGAACGCGCCGGGCACGCGCAACCCCGGCGAGCCGCTCGCGAGATCGCCGAGATGCGCGTCGATCACGTCGGGGCGGCTGTCGAGATCGAACAGCCGGCGCACGCGTGCGAGCACGGCCGGCACGGCCGGCGTCAGCGCGGGCGACACGGTGACGGCCAGCGCGAAGCGCTGCGGCACGTGCGTGACGGACAGCCAGCCGGCGACGCGGCCGCCGTCGTGTCGATTCGGCAATTCGACGATGCGTGCATAACCCTTCGCGTCGATTCGTTCGACGCCGTCGATCTGCCGCTGCGCGAGAAAACGCATCAGGTCGGCCCACGCGAACGGCGGCCGGTACGGCAGCGGGAAGGTCATGTCGCCGTCGGCCGACGCGCCGGCCCCTTTGCGCAGCCGTAGCGGATTGAGGCCGTAGCGCTGGCGGAACAGGTCGTTGAAGCGTCGCACGCTGCCGAACCCGGCCGTCGACGCGACGACGGCCACCGGCAGCGCGGTATCGGTCAGCAGCCGCTTGGCCATCAGCAGCCGCTGCGTCTGCGCGAACTCGACCGGCGACACGCCGAACTGCGCGCCGAAGATGCGGCGCAGATGGCGTTCGGTCACGCCGACGCGCCGTGCGAGCGCGGCGACGGAATGCGCATTCAGGAAACCGTCGTCGATCAGCGTCGCGGCCGCGTCGGCGAGATTGCCGGACAGGTCGAGCAGCCCGTGGCCGGGCGCGAGTTCGGGGCGGCAGCGCATGCAGGGCCGGAAGCCGGCTTTCTCGGCGGCCGCGGCGGTCGGGTAGTAGGTGCAGTTTTGCGCTTTCGGCGGCTTCACCGGGCAGACCGGGCGGCAGTACACCCCGGTCGTCGCGACGCCGACGAAGAACCAGCCGTCGAAGCGGCGGTTCCGCGAAAGCAGGGCGTCGTAGCAGGTGTCAGGATCGAGGCGCATGGGGCGACTGTAAACCATCCTCGCGGTCGATTCTGGCTGGAATCGGACATGTGTGTCGGCCGCCGCGCGCCTGCCGCGCCGCAGCGGGAAAATCAGGGGAAAAACGGTTAATACCACTCTGCGAAACAGTCGTCTCTTTTACCGCGACTAATTTGAGATGACTCATCGAAATCCCCGACTGACACGGCAGCGGCAGACGTCCTATCCTTTGAAAAACGTTTTCCAGATAGGTTGGTGAAAGGGCCGGTGCGTCAGCGCGTGGGCCGTTCACCCCGGCGCCGGTCGCCGGTCAACGAATACCGCGCGGCGCGACGGGCGCGACCGCGCATCGGAGACATTCATGCAATCTGCCGTCGTCGGCGCCGTGCGCGCGGCCGCCAGCCGCTACCGCTGGACCGTGTGTGCGCTGTTGTTCTTCGCAACCGTGATCAACTACATGGATCGGCAGATCCTCGGCCTGCTCGCGCCGATGCTCCAGCACGACATCGGCTGGAGCCAGGTGCAGTACGGCCGCATCGTGATGGCGTTTTCGGCGTTCTATGCGCTGGGTCTGCTCGGCTTCGGGCGCATCGTCGACTGGCTCGGTACGCGCGTGTCGTACGCGGTGGCGATGCTGGTATGGAGCATCGCCGCGATGCTGCATGCGGCGGTCGGCTCGGTGACGGGCTTCGCGTTCGTGCGTGCGCTGCTCGGGATCGGCGAGGGCGGCAACTTCCCGGCCGCGATCAAGACGACGGCCGAATGGTTCCCGCGCCGCGAACGCGCGCTCGCCACCGGCATCTTCAACTCGGGCGCGAACATCGGGGCGGTGTTCGCGCCGGCGATCATCCCGGCGATCGCGGTGGCCTACGGCTGGCGCGCGGCGTTCGTGATCATCGGCGCTATCGGCATCGTGTGGCTCGCGGTGTGGCTGGTGATGTATCGCACGGCCGACACGCGCGCGCTCGCCGCGGAATACGACGAGCCGCGCGACGAAGCCGAAGCGCTCGACGCGGCGAACGCGAACGCCGGCGCGCCGCGCTGGGGCGAACTGATCCGCAAGCGCGAGACGTGGGCCTTCCTGATCGGCAAGTTCCTGACCGATCCGGTGTGGTGGTTCTACCTGTTCTGGCTGCCGAAGTGGCTGAACGAATCGCGCGGGATGGACATGCAGCACATCGGCTTGCCGCTCGTCTGCATCTATGCGCTGACGACGGTCGGCAGTATCGGCGGCGGCTGGCTGTCGTCGATGCTGCTGCGCGCGGGCTGGAGCGTGAACCGGGCGCGCAAGACGGCGATGCTGATCTGCGCATGTTGCGTGCTGCCGATCGCGTTCGTATCGCAGGTGCAGAGCCTGTGGATCGCGGTGCTGATCGTCGGCCTCGCCGCCGCCGCGCACCAGGGCTGGTCGGCGAACCTGTTCACGACGGCGTCCGACCTGTTCCCGCGCCGCGCGGTCGCGTCGGTGGTCGGCATCGGCGGGATGGCCGGCTCGATCGGCGGCGTGCTGTTCTCGGAAGTGATCGGCCAGGTGCTGCAGCGCACCGGCCACTACTGGGTGCTGTTTGCGATCGGCGCGTCGGCCTACCTGATCGCGCTGGCCGTGATGCACGTGCTCACGCCGAAGATGAAGCCCGCGAAACTCGATGCGTGATCGCGTGTCGGCAAGCAACAACGCCGCCCTCGGGGGCGGCGTTTTTCGTTCGGGGGCGTGACGCGTCGCGATTGCGTTATCCGGCCGCGGCCGATGCGGTCGACGCGCGCATGATCAGCCGCGGCTCGAACGTCGAATAGCTCGCGTCGGTGCGCCCGGCGAGCGCATCGATCAGCTTCTGCATCGCGAGTTCGCCCATGTTCTCGCTCTGGATGTCGACGGTCGTCAGCGCGGGCGCCGCGTATGCGCCGTACGGCACGTTGTCGATGCCGGCGACGGACACGTCCTGCGGCAGCCGGAAGCCGAGCGACGCGGCTTCCTTCATGAAGCCGAGCGCGATCAGGTCGTTGTAGCAGATCACGGCCTGCGGGCGCTGCGGCCCGAGCATCACGCGCGAGCACGCGCGCTCGCCGGCCTCGGCGGTCGGCGCGTGCGCGTCGTGCACGTCGAGCGTGAGCCCCGCTTCGGCGAGGCAGTCGCGCGCGCCCTGGATTCGTTCGTCGTTCACGCGCGCGGTGCCGAAGCCGAGATATGCGATGCGCGTATGGCCGAGGTTGAGCAGGTGGCGCGCGAGCATGTAGGTCGACAGCCGGTTGTCGATGCCGACGCTCGGAATCGGCAGGCCGGGGCTGCGACGCAGCAGCACGAGCGGCTTGTTGAGGTCGAGCATCCAGCCGGCTTCCTCGTCGGGCATCCGCGTGCTGACGATCAGCCCGTCGACGCGCTGCGCGAGCGCCTCGATCAGCGAACGTTCGCGCGCCTGGCTTTCCTCGGTATCGACGAGCAGCAGCGTGTAGTCGTGCTGCAGCGCGACGCGGTTCGCGCCTTTCACGACGTTCGTGAAGTGCGGGTTGCTGATGTCGAGGATCACGAGGCCGATGGTGCGCGTGCGGCCGGTGATCATCGAGCGCGCAAGCGGATTCGATCGGTAGCCGAGCCGCTCGATGGCCTCCTTGAGCCGTGCCTCGACGGTCGGCGAGAAGCGTTGCGTGCCGTTCACGTACTTCGATACCGTCGCGACCGACACGCCGGCTTCGGCGGCCACGTCGCGGATCGTCGAGGAAACTTTTTTCATCGGAAGGGTAACGTTTTCGTTCGATAACGCCGGATTGTGGCAGAAAAAGACGGCGCGCAGCCACCCGTCGATATCGGGAAAGTGCGGATGGCTGCGAGCAGATTCGACCATTGACGCTCGACGCCGCGCACGCGTATAGTTGGAAAACGTTTTCCGATTTAGGTCAGATCAAGGAGATTCGATGAACGCCTCATCCACCGCCGCGCGCAAACCGTTCGGCCGCCTGCTGCTGACGGGCGCGGCCGGCAACCTCGGCCGCCAGTTGCGCGGCGCGCTCGCCGACTGGGCCGACGTCGTGCGCGTCAGCGACATCGCGGCGCTCGGCGACGCGGCCGCGCATGAAGAACTCCGCGTGGTCGACCTGGCCGACCGGCCGGCCGTGATGCAGCTCGTCGACGGCGTGGACGCGATCGTTCACCTCGGCGGCATTTCGGTCGATGCGCCGTTCGACGATCTGGTCGGCGCGAACATCACCGGCACGTACAACCTGTACGAAGCCGCGCGCAAACACGGCGTGAAGCGCGTCGTGTTCGCGAGCTCGAACCATGCGATCGGTTTCCATCCGGTCACCGAGGTGCTCGACGCCGATGCGCCGCTGCGCCCGGACAGCCTGTACGGCGTGACGAAGTGCTTCGGCGAATCGCTGTCGCGCTACTACTTCGACCGCTTCGGGATCGAAACCGTATGCCTGCGGATCGGCTCGTCGTTCGAGGTGCCGAAGAACCCGCGCATGCTCGTCACGTTCCTCAGCTATCGCGATTTCATCGAGCTCGTGCGCTGCTCGCTGCTGACGAACCGCGTCGGCCACGCGATCGTCTACGGCGCGTCGGACAACCCGGTGAAGTGGTGGGACAACACGAAGGTCGGTTTCCTCGGCTTTCGCCCGCGTGACAGCTCCGAGCAGTTCGCGGGGCTGTTCCCGGTGACGGCGCCGACGGCCGAATACGACGATCCCGCGCAGCGGTTCCAGGGCGGCGGGTTCGTCGTCGGCGAGCCGATGGAGCGCAACGTGAAATAAGTCAGGGCGGCGGCCTCGGGCGTCGGCGATCAACGCAGAATGTCGGTCGCCTTGTGCCGTTCGTCGACGCCGTCGATCAGGATCAACGGGCCGCTCGCGTGCCGTTCACGCAGCGGCTGGATCTGCCGGTACGCATCCGAGTCGTACCACGCGCGCGCCATGTCGAGATCCGGAAACGCGATCGCGATCAGGTCGCCGCGCCACACGCCTTCGCGTACCTCCGGCCGGGCGCCGTGAATCACGAAATGGCCGTCGTACGGTGCGAGCGTGCCGTCGATCCGTTCGAGGTATTCGACGATGTCGTCGCACATTTCGACGTCGTGCAGGTGGGCGATGGCGTAGGCGGTCATGGCGGGCTCCTTGGCGTGATGCGGTTCGAGAGTCGATGAAGCCATGATCGCGGCGCGGGCTGCGCGCGTCGATTACCTGCGACGTAAGCAAATCCGGACAACTGCACCGCATCGTGTTTCAGGCCGTGGCGCGCATCGATCGATGGCCGGCGCGGCGCGATTCCGCATCACAATCCTGCAGCACACTCCATCACGCCCGCTTGCGCGCCGGCCGCACGACGGGCGTCGCCTCCAGCGGCTCGGCGGCCTGCTCGCACAGCCGGTCGAGCATTCGCTGCGCGGCGCCCGCGCAATCCTCGCCGGCCGGCTTGTTCTCGATTTCGTCGATCAGCGTTTCCAGATGTTGCCGGTTCTGCGCGAGACGCCGTTCGAGCAGCGCGATTTCGTCGACCTTGTGCCGCAGCGCGACCAGCAGTTCGTCGTGCGGCCATGCGCCGAGATCGGGCGGCAGCACCGCGCGGATCTCGTCGAGCGAGAAGCCCGCGCACTGCGCGCGGTCGATGATCGCGAGCCGCGTCAACGCTTCCGGCCCGTATTCCCGATAGCCGTTCGCCTGCCGGCGGGCCGGTTCGAGCAGGCCGCTTGCTTCGTAGAAGCGGATGCGCGACGCCGCGAGGCCGCTCGCCTTCGCCAGTTCGCCGATTTTCATGATGGGCTCCAAAAAGGGCTTGACCTTAAAGTTGACTTTAAAGTTATCGTGGGCCATCGTCAATCAAGGATGTCCCACCATGAATCTGTTTGCGCCCCTCACACTGCCCAACGGGGCGGTGATTCCGAACCGTCTGGCCAAGGCCGCGATGGAAGAAAACATGGCCGATGCGGATCACGCGCCGTCCGACGCGTTGCTGCGCCTGTACCAGGCGTGGGCCGACGGTCAGGCCGGGCTGATCCTGACCGGCAACGTGATGGTGGACGGCCGCGCGATGACGGGGCCGAACGGCGTCGTGCTCGAAAACGACGCGCATCTCGATCGTTTCCGCCGCTGGGCGCAGATCGCCCGCTCGAACGGCGCGCACGTGTGGATGCAGATCAATCACCCGGGGCGCCAGATGCAGGCGGCGCTCGGCCAGACGACGCTCGCGCCGTCGGCCGTGCCGCTCGCGCTCGGCGCGCTGTCGAAGCAGTTCCCGGTGCCGAAGGAGATGACGGCCGCCGACATCGCCGACGTGCAGCAGCGCTTCGTGCGCGCCGCGCAGCTCGCGGAGCAAAGCGGCTTCACCGGCGTGCAGGTGCATGCGGCGCACGGCTATCTGCTGAGCCAGTTCCTGTCGCCGCTGACGAACCGCCGGCAGGATCAATGGGGCGGCAGCATCGAGAATCGCGCGCGCCTGCTGCTCGATATCGTGAAGGCGGTGCGCGCGGCGGTGTCGCCGGCATTCGTCGTCGCGGTGAAGCTGAACTCGGCCGATTTCCAGCGCGGCGGTTTCAGCGCGGACGACGCGAAGCGCGTGGTCGAACTGCTGAATCCTCTCGGCGTCGATCTCGTCGAACTGTCGGGCGGCAGCTATGAAGTGCCGGCGATGCAGGGTGAGGCGCGCGACGGCCGCACGCTGGCGCGCGAAGCGTATTTCCTCGAATTCGCGCGCGACATCACCGCCGTCGCGCGGATGCCGCTGATGGTCACGGGCGGCATCCGGCGTCGTGCGGTGGCCGAGCAGGTGGTGAACAGCGGCGTGGCGATGGTCGGCATCGCGACCGCGCTGTCGATCGACCCGAACCTGCCGCGCGACTGGCGCGCCGGCAAGGACAGCGCGCCGGTGCTGCAGCCGATCCGCTGGAAGAACAAGGCGCTGGGCGCGCTGGCGAACATGGCCGTCGTCAAGTTCCAGCTCACGCGATTGAGCGAAGGGCGCCGCACGCATCCGCAGGTATCGCCGCTGCGCGCGCTGGTGCGGCAGCAACTGGCCGCGCAGTGCCAGACGCGGCGCTACCGGAAGTGGATGGCCGGGCGCGCGGCGGGCACGCGTGCATGATGCATCGACGCGCGCCGGCGATGCCGAAGGCTGACCGGCACGCCGCCGCGGCCGTGCCGCCTGGCACGTTGCGCGGCGGCCTGCGCGCTCAGAACCGGTAGTTCGCCAGCACCTCGACGCGCCGGTCGTTGCCGAGCAGATACTGCGTCTCGTTGTAGTACGCGGACTGCACGTAGCGGCGATTGAACACGTTGTACGCACGGGCGGTGATCGTCGTGTCCTTGCGCGGCTTCCACGCGAGGCCGAGGTCGACGGTCGTGTACGACGGCATCACGAGCTGGTTCGCGGTATCGGCGAATCGCTTGCCGACGTACTTGACGCCCGCTATGCCGGTCCAGTCCGGCGCGAAGCGCCAGCTCACCCACAGGTTCGCGAGCCGCTGCGGCACCGACACCGGCACGTTGCCTGCGCGCGACACGGTCGTGCCGCCGGACGACTGCTGGAAATCGTCGTATTTCGCGCGCAGGATCGACACGTTCGCATCGACGCGCCAGTCCTTCGCGATCTCCGCGCCGACCGTCGCCTCCAGCCCGCGCGACGACTGCTGGCCGACCTGGATCGACTGGTTCGGGTTCACCGGGTCGGCCGTCAGCAGGTTGCTCTTCACGATCCGGTACGCGGCGAGCGTCCATTCGGCCTTACCGTCGAGGAACGACTGCTTCACGCCGATCTCGATCTGCCGGCCGGTCGCGAGCGTGAAGTTCGCCTTCGACGCATTGAGCGACAGCAGCGAGCTGACCGGATCGGCCGCGACCGAATACTGGCCGTACACGGCGAGGCCGGGCCGCACGTCGTACACGGTGCCGATGCGCCAGCCGGTGTTCGCGAACACCTTCGTGAATGCGCCGCCGTTCACGAGATCGTCGCGGTTCACGCTCGCATGGTCGTAGCGCAGCCCGCCGATCACCGACCAGCGCGGCGTGATCTCGAGCCGGTTCTCCGCGAACAGCGCGTACTGGTTCGACTGGCTGCGGTACTTCGGAAACGTGCCGGCCGTGTTGATGAAACTGCCCGGATCGAAGTTGAACGGATCGACCGTCGACGTGCCCGCATACGGCGAATTGTTGTCGTGCTGGAATGTCGTGTGGTTGAACTCGACGCCCGCCGAAAACGTGTTGCGCATGCCGAGCAGCGCGCCGCCGACGGTGGCCGTCGTCACGTTGCCGTACTGTTCCTGGTCGTGAAAGATTTCCGTGTAGCTGCTGCGCCGCACTTGCGCGCTCGACGGCAGGTACGTGTAGTACTCCGCATCCTTCCAGTGACGGTTGCTCTTCATCCGGTACAGCGTGCTCGTCACGTTCAGGCTGTCGCTCGGCTGCCAGTTCGCCGAGACGGTGGCCCAGCTGTCGCGGAACGCGATGTCGGCGTCGCCGACGTTGTAGTTCTTCTTGTCGAGCGCGCGATCGCGCGCACCGTTGACGAGCGGCACGCCGAAATACTGCATCGGATGCATGAAGCCCTGCGCATACGACGCCGTCACGTACAGGTCGGGCGTCACGTCGTAGCGCAGCGCGCCGGACACCGACAGGTTGCGCGAATCGCCGCGGTCGACCCAGTTCGACGATCGGTTGCCGCTGATGTCGAAGCGGTACGACAGCTTGTCGTTGATCGCGCCGCCGCTGCCGAACGCGGCGCGTGCCGTGCCTTCGGTGCCGCCGCCGACTTGCAGTTCGTTGCGGATCGGCGTGCGCGTCGGCTTCTTCGGCACGATGTTGACCACGCCGCCGATTGCGCCTTCGCCGTAGATCACCGACGCGGGGCCGCGCAGCACGTCGATATGGTCGACCGACCACGTATCGAACGGGAACGTGACGCCGATCGCGCCGTACGGGCGCACGCCGTCGTAGAGCTGCGTGACCGACGACGCGCCGACGAAGCCGCGCGCGGCGAGCTCCGAGTTGCCGTTGCCGGGATGCGGCGACGCGCTGATACCGGCGGCGCGGCTCACGGCGTCGATGATCGAACTGTCGCCGCGCGTGTCGAGTGTCGCGCGGTTGATCTGCTCGACGCTCGCGGGCGTTTCGAGCGGCGACAGCCCGAGATGGCTGCCCGTGTCGAGCGGTTGCGTCAGGGCGGGCGCCTTCTGCGCGTCGACGCGAATCGGTGCGAGCATGGCGCCGGCGCCGTCGACACTGCGTTCCTGTGTTTGTGCCTGCCCGGCCGGCGACAGCGCCGCGAGCACGGCGGCGGGCAGCATCAATCTGAACTTCATTGTTTCGGTTTCCTTAGAATGGGGGAAGCGCTTGCGTCGATCACGCCGCGGCGCGCGCCGCGCGGCCGAACAGCAGCCGGTCGAGCAACCAGACCGCGACGATCGTCAGCCCCATCAACGGGAAGACGAGGCCGAGCAGCACGAGCCCGGCGAGCCAGCCGCGCATCGGCGGCGTGCCGCGTTCGCGCGACGGCGCGCCCAGCGTCCCGGCCGGGCGGCGCTTCCACCACATCACGGTGCCCGTGACGGCCATCGCGGCCAGCCCGAGCGACAGCACCGCGCAAATGATCTGGTTCGCGAGCCCGAAATAACGGCCCATGTGCAGCGACGTGCCGTACGACACCGCTTTCGATACCGCGCCGTAGTCGCCATAGCGGATGTCCTTCAAGACCGCGCCGCTGTATTGGTCGACGTAGATCGTGCGTTCGGCCTTCGGGTCGGCCGGAAAGTACGACGCGGTGAACACGCCGTCCGGGCCGGACGGCAGCGCGAGCGTGTAGCCGCTCGTCACGCCGAGCCCGGCGACGATCGCGATCGCGCGGGCCAGCGGCAGCGGCGCGGGTGTGGGCGTCGGCGCGGCCGGCGAATGCGGCACGGGCACGTTGCCGACCGCCCACGGCGTTTGCGGCAACGGCAGGTCGTCCATCACCATGCCCGGCATCGATTCGTCGGAATCGTGGTGATGGCCGGACGGCGCGGTGGCCTGCGCAGGCGCATGCGCGGCCGTCGCGGCGGCACCCGGACGCGTCGAGCGCATCGACGCGCCGCCCCACGCGCCTTCCGGCGCGCCGAGGTTCACGGTCGCGGCGAGCGCCTTGAAGTTCTTGCCCCACGAGCCCGACCACGGCAGCCCGGTCAGGATGAACGCGATCGTGCCGGCCGCGAGCCAGATGCCGGCCGTCGCATGAAGGCTCTTCCACAGCGGCCGGCCGCGCAGCGACAGGTCGGGCCGCAGCGCGCGCCCGACGCGTGCCGCGCCGCGCGGCCACCACAGCGCGATGCCGGTGCCGATCATCACGAAGGTCCAGCAGGCGGCGAGCTCCATCAGCAACTCGCCGGTCTTGCCGAGCAGCAGCTTGCGATGCAGCATCCGGTCGACCTGCATGAAGCGGTTCTCGACGCTCAGCGTGCCGAGTACGCTGCCGTCGTACGGGTTCACGTACACGCTCTCGCGGCTGCCGTCGCGCAACCGGAACACGTACTCGGCGCTGCGGTCCGGCGCGGTGGAGACCTGCACGGAAACCGCCGTGGCGTCGGCCGGCATCGCGGTGCGGGCGCGGGCGAGCAGCGTGTCGGCATCGAGCCGCGGCGTCGCGCGCGGTTCGACGACCAGCCGGTGCGGGTACAGCAGCGGCTCGATCTGCGGCTGGAAGCAATAGAGCGTGCCGGTGATCGCGAGGATCACGAGGAACGGCATCACGAACAGGCCGGCGTAGAAGTGCCAGCGCCAGAGCGTCCGGTAACCGGCGCTGGCGGAACGGGCGGGCGAGATGGCCCGATCGACGGTGGTCGACATGGTGTGAACTCCTCGGTTCGTCGAGCGGCGGGGCCGGCGCGGGCCGGCGGCCGTCAACGTGCGTCGCACCCGCGTGCGGGCATCGCCGCAGCAGGCGGCGCGGTGCGCTGCGCAAACGGGGCGCAGGGCGGCGTCGCCCGCGCGATGCGGGCAGGCGGGTGAACGCGTGAATCAGGTCGGGTGAAACGAACGGCGTGAACGCGCAGGCACGTCGACGTGCCTGCGCCACTGGGCGGAACGTTCAGCAGAACCGAGGAGGGGCGCGGGAGGGCGGGCGATCGTCGAATACCGATCGCACGAAAGGAAGACTGTCGAAGTGAACGCGAAAGCGTCGCGGCGGCGCCGCGGGAAACAGCAGCACCAGCAGCACGAACGATGCGATCGCGGTGAACAGCGCGGCGCCGAATGCGCACAGGCTGTCGCCGTTACCGGAAGACGCCGCCTTGTCGGCGTGCGCGTCGTGCTTCAGTGCATCGACGAGCGCCAGCGCATCGTTGGCCGGCGTGATCGGCGCGCTCGCGTCGAAGCGGGCGGCCAGCGCGGCGGCGGTGACGATCAGCGGGCCCTGGCCTGAACACAGCACCACCGAGCCCGCATCCGGACCGTCCGGATCGAGCATCACGGCGCCCGACATCAGCGCGCGGGACAGCAGCGTCACGAGGAGGAACCCCCACAGCCACTGTCGTGCGACGCCTGGCCGGAGCAGGAAGCGGCGAAGTGCGTTCATGGCGCGCGATTGTACCTCCGTTTGCGTGGAGGGGCAGGCGGGCCGTGCGTGTGGAGTGGGGCAAGTCAGGGGGAGCCAGGGGTGACGTCCCGTTCGCCGTCGGCCAGCAGATCGGCGCGATCGGCCGGCGACAGTCGCTTCATCATGCGCTCGGTGTCGTGATCGTAGCGGCGATCGTTCGATCGGGATGCTTCCGCGCGTTGCGACCGTATTGCTTCACGAAGAAGCCGAATTCGCCGGCGAGCCGGGATGTCCGGTTTCTATTTCTAACGCTCATGCGGCGAGGTTATCCGACATTCGCGCGAATCGCGCATGGCCGGCGTTGCCGCGACGGTCGTGCGCGGCGCCCGATCCCTTGCGTCCGCTCACACCGGATACGCATCGTCGACCTTCAGGTTCGCGAGCCGGAACAGCGTGCGCAGCGTCTGCGGATGGATGTCGCGGTGCGCGGCGAGCGACGTCAGCATGAAGTCGAGCACCTTCGCGTAGCGGAGCAGCACGAGGCAACGAGCAAGATCGGGCGTGCGGCCGCGCATGTCTTCGGCGAGCGTGACCATTTGCGTCGACAGCGTGCGCGCCATCTCGAGTTCCATCTGCTGTTTTTCGGTCCAGTCGGGCAGTGGCTGTTCGAGCACTTTCGCGAGGAAGAGCTGGAATGACGTATCGGACGAATTGGGCTGCGCATCCATGAAGAGCCTCGCTGCGTGTGCATATCGTACGGGCGTATCCGTGGGAGCGCCCGAGGGTGAAATCATGTCCGCGCGGTACCGGGCGCGGCTTCTGCCCGAACGGAATGCAGATTCCGTACCAGCCCCGCCGGACGATTGTTGAGCAATGTTGAGCCGTGATCCGGCGTCGGTCGGCGAGTCCCGCCGGGACTGGATCGCGCAGGCGATCGAGGAGGGCATCTACGGGCGGCAGGTAAGCGACGTCGGGCGCCTGACGCGGCGCGGCGACGCGAAATGCTTCACGGATGTAACGTAACGCGGGCGTCCGGCGCATCGCGCGCTCGTGCCGGCGAATGGCCGGAACGATGCGTGCCGCGCGGTGCGGCCATGCCCGCCGTGCGTTCGCCGACGTGAAACGGCTGCATGGAGCGCACGCCGCCGCATCGCGCGAACCGGCGGCGAACGCGCCAGTTGTTTCAAAACAGAGACGGTTCGGCGCGGCGATTGGTTGCATGGCCACGCAACTGGCCCAGCGATTGGCCGCGTAATTGTCCATGGGCAGACGGCGCGGGTTTGCCAACAATCTCCCGATCATCCCCGCGAGGTTCGCATGAACGTCCACACCTTCTTCTCGGCCAACCTGCTGCTCGCCTACACGGCCTATTTCATCGGCACGGCCAG